>JALSPY010000051.1 GCA_026985705.1 Hydrogenothermaceae bacterium
TCTCTTTGACCTTTTCTAAATCATAATGGTCTTTATCTAATATCTTTTTAGCTCTCTTTAAATCCAGTTTATCTTTTGTTCTTTTATTCCAAGGTAGCTCAACTAACCAATCAAGATATGTTCTTATAACTCCTGCTTCAGCACTGTCAGGATGCATCCTTTCAAGTCTTTTTAACTGTTTCTCTGCCTCCTTTCTAACTTCCTCAGGCATTCCAGCCTTTTCTATTTTCTTTTTATATTCCTCGATTTCTTCCTGTCTATCATCCTTTTCTCCTAGCTCCTCCTGTATAGCTTTTATCTGTTGTCTTAAAAAGTATTCCTTCTGGTCTCTTTCCATATGCTCCCTAGCTGCATCCCTTATCTTCTGTTGAAGCTCTAAAAGTCTTACTTCTTTTAATAGAAGGTCATGGACTTTTCTAAGTCTTTCTTTAGTATCAATTATTTCTAGTATTTCTTGAGCTTGTTCTGTTTTCTGCTCTAAAACAGATGCAACTAAGTCTGCAAGTTTACCCGGCTCCTCTACTGATTTAATAATTTCTAATAAATCAGGCAAAATCTGTTTTCCAAGTTGAACTGCTCTGTTTAATAAATCCTTTATTGAGTGTTTTAAAGCTTCTATCTCTAAATCTTCTTCAATTTCAGGTTCCTTTAATATCTCAATTTTTCCCTTAAAATAGCCCTCCTCTTTTTTTAACTCAACTATTCTTCCTCTACTTACACCTTGGACAAGAATTTTTACCCTGTTGTCCTCTAAATTCATTGTTCTTAAAATAGTTGCAATAGTTCCTATTTGGTAAATATCCTCTTCATTTGGATTATCTATATCTTTGTCTTTTTGTAAGACTAGAAATATATATCTGTTATATTTATTAACTGCTTCATCTACCGCTTTTAAAGAAAAATCTCTACCAACGAATATAGGAAAAACCATATGTGGATATATCACTAAATCCCTTAAAGGAAGAACAGGAAGCTCTTCAGGTATATTTGTCTCTATAATATCAGGTTCATCAAAGGGAAATATAGCCATAAAATACCTCCTTTTAATAAATCTTAGTTTAATTTTAGATAAAGAAACAAAGATTTTATATTTATTTTCCTAAAATATATCTGATTTTTCTCTATAAAACAAGCTATTTTCTATAAATTTTTTTTAATTTAGTTGGTAAATTTAATAGATTTCCTTTTGAAATGTATTCAGTTGATATTTGTCATTGTATTGTATATATTTAATAATTAAATTGAGATTGAGTTTAAATAAGAAAAGAGGTTAAAGGAATGAAAAAACTTATAGACTTAAAGGAAGGTAGCAAATGTAAAATAAAGGATTTAACTTTAAATAAAAATATAAAGAAAAAACTGTTAGAGCTTGGATTGTTTCCGGGACAGGAAGTAGTTGTATTACAAAAGACACCTTTCGGTGGACCAGTAAGATTAAAAGTAAAAGATTACTGTTTAGCATTAAGAAGAAAGGAAGCAGATAATATTTTAGTAGATGAGTGTATAAACTAAGATTTAAATAGATTTAAAGATGAAATATAGAAAAAAGGGAATAAAAAAAGAGCATCATATAATAGAGGATGGTGAAGATTTACTTCAGGATTTAATAAAAAAAGGTTTGGTAAAATCAATTATTCCCGGTAGGATAAAGACTACACCAAAGGGACAACCGGGGAAGGTAAGACTTACCTATCAGTATGAAACTACCTCAGGAGCTAAACTACTATTAAAAAAGGGCTCAACAGTTCAGGAAGTTTTTGTTATTACTTCAAATCCTTTAGATTTAAAAGAGTATATACAAAAAGTTTATGGCAAAAATAATTAGTATAAAAAAAGAAGGAATAGTAAACGGTAGTCTTCCTCTAAAATAAAAAACTTAACTGTTTATTTTTTTGTTTATACTTCTATTTTTAACTCTTTCTCCTCTGGTATATCCTGTCCTGAAGGAATTCCCTCAGTTAGTTCTCTCATTAAATCCTTTACAGATACTAATCTCTTTATTCTGTATCCATTTGAACCACTGAAAAATAGACCTGTCTGAACTCTACCTAGATATGCATCACCTAGTCTATCAGCTATACAAAATCCTACCTTTTTAGCTTCTTCTCCATGATTACATGGGACAACACAGTTAGATATACATTTTACAGGTGGAGCAGTTCCATTTTCTATATCTTTTATAAGTTTTGTAATAATTCCCCTTGCAGGATAACCAACAGGAGACTTTATAAGCTTTATATCCTCTTTTTTAGCATTTATTATCACTTTTTTAAATTCCGGAGAAGCATCACATTCATAAGTACCTACAAATCTAGTTCCCATCTGAACTCCGGAAGCTCCTAAAGACAAATAATACTCTATATCTTTCTTATCCCATATTCCTCCTGCCGCTATTATAGGAAAATCTCCCCATTTATCCCTCTCTTTTATTACTTCAGGGACGAGATTTTCTAACTGATACTCAGGTTTAAAACAATCTTCATATGGTATTCCTTGATGTCCTCCAGATTTTGGACCTTCAACAACAACTGCGTCAGGTAGGCGATTATACTTTTTCTTCCAATGTTTACATATTACCCTTAAAGCCCTTGCAGAAGAGACTATCGGAACTAGAGCAACATGAGGCTCAGGAGCATACTTAGGAAGTTGTAAAGGTAAACCTGCCCCTGTAATAATTATGTTAGCTCCGCCCTCTATCGCATCTCTAACAACCCTTCCGTAATCTGTAATCGCATATAGAATATTAACTCCTATTACAGCTTTCTCTCCTCCGGCTATTTCTTTAGCATCTCTTATAATTCTTTTTAATGCTTCTCCATTGTGTATATATTTACTTCCTATAGGTCTGCCATCTTTCAATCTTACATAGTTTGGATGTCTATATCCTGTCCCAACAGCTGAAACTACACCTAAACCTCCATGTTTAGAAACATTTCCAGCTAGATTTTCCCAAGATATACCTACCCCCATACCACCTTGAATAATTGGAAATTCTATTTCATACTGTCCTATCCTTAAACTTGGTAAACTCATTCTTATATCTCCTTAAAATTTTATTGTGGTAATATCTTTTTAGCTTTAAGGGTTTTCATAATAGATTGATATAATTGTGGTTCACCCTGTTTGAAAGCTAACTCTGTAATGATAACTTTTTTATTTCTATTATCATAGTATCCTTTAGCTATAAACTCAGCTATAAAACTTCCGGGTTTTCTTTTATGCTCATAAGCTAACACTCCTAAAACACCAACCTCTCCCTTTTCGTTATCCTTATAAACAAAATCTATTCCTAAAACCTCTTTTACAGCAAAGTAATATAAAACATGTTCTTCTATTCCATTAGCTATAAGCTCTAAAAATGATAAAGTATTATCTATAGTCTTCACTTTTGATTGGTTTATATTAATCTCTTCCTGTTGTTTATTTTCGACTTTATTCATTTGATTTTTGTTTTCAT
>JALSPY010000052.1 GCA_026985705.1 Hydrogenothermaceae bacterium
TCATTTTCATTTTTTGTTTCACCTTTATTACTATTCAATCTATCCTTAATAAAGAAATACCAAACTAAAAAAGCCACTATCAAAAGCCATATTAAAAAAAATAACAATTTAAGAGACATCTCTATACTTCCTTATCTAGATTTTCAACTTTTTTATGTTGTACTTCTTCATGTTTTAAGGTTTCAGCTAAAGTTTTATTCATCTCTTCAAGTTTTTGGATATTTTCTTGAGCTACTTTTATACCCTCTTTTCTTATTCTCTCATAGTCTGTTATTGCAGATAAAAGTGTATTGTATGCTTCTTCTAATTTTTTCATAGCTATAACTGGCTCAGTGTAAAGTTTCTCAATTTCACCAGTTTGAGATTTTATTGCCTCCGCATTGTCCTTTAGAAGCTCTGCAGTATACTCCTGTGTAGCTTTTACAGTTTCTATAGCTCTCTTTTGATTTAGTAGTGCACCTCTTATTGCTAAACCTACCATTAAAACTGTTCTAGTAATGGAAGTTGTTCTCTCTAAAGATGAAAGAAGCATTTTGTTATTAGTTAAAGTTTTTTGTATAGATACCAAAAACTGAATGGTTGCTTGAAGCATAGTTTGAAGGTCTTGAAGTCTGGTTGATAGAATAAACAAAGCATTCTCTAATCTCTCTCTTTCCAGTTTATCTGTTGTATTTTCCAGTTTCTTTTTAATTTCTTCTATAGCTTTCTTACCTATCTCTATCTTTTCTTCTAACTCTTTCTGATATTCCTTAAGCTCCTTCTGTAGGTTTTCTAACTCTATATTATCTCTTAATATCTGGTCTTTAGCATCTTCAAGGGACATCATAATTTTCTCAACATAATCTTTGACAGTTTCATATCTTTCAGCTATATATCTAATTAACTTATCACCTTGAGGAACTAACCCTAATATTTTCTTCCATAAGGGAGCTTTTTCGTAATAGGCTGGATTAAGCTCTTCTAGTTTTTCCTGTAAAGTTATTAATCTATCTGTTATAGGCTTGGTGCTTTCATCTTTAGCATAAAAAACTATTTTTTTCTCTAAAGCAGATATTTTAGATGATATTTCTCTCTGCTCTTCTAAACCAAACTTATCTGGATTTTCTATTATTTCATCTAATAAAACTTTATCAAATTTAAACTCTTTTTTTGGTATGTTAATATCAACTTCCTTTTTCGTTGTGGTAGTTGTTGTTTTATTTTCCTTTTCCATAACCTTATCCTCAAATTTGCTTAGTTATCTCTAAATATAATAGATTTTAACTTTCTTACAATAAACGGAAATGTGATAACTCCCCAGATTATACCAAAAACTAGATATTTATAGGCAACTTCCTTGGATAAACCAAAAAAAGAGATATTAATTATAGTTTTAGCAGTTTTTAAAAGTAAAAGTAAAAATATAAGTAATACTATTACACCTAATATTAAATAAGTATAGTAGATTGAAGCTTTAGCATACTTATATCTAAAATCAATATAGTAAAGTAAACCTAATGAAAATAAAAATACTGAAGTTAATATATAACCAATTCCTAATCCTGTTGCTATAGGAAATAACATTTCATCTCTCCAACTTTAATTTATGGGCTTTACCTACTAACTCAAGTATATGTCTATATCCCTTCCTTTTTATATGATTTTCTAAACCTTTTATTATCTTCAATGGTGAATAAGGGTCAAAAAATAGAGCTGTTCCTATCTGAACCGCTAAAGCTCCAGCTAAAATATGTTGAAGGGCATCTTCAGTTTTTGATATACCACCTACACCAATTATAGGAATATCTGTTTTATACTTCTCATAGACCTGATAAATCATTCTTACTGCTATAGGAAGGATAGCTGGACCTGATAGACCTCCTGTTTTAGTTGCTAAAATAGGCTCTTCCCTTTCTACATCTATAGCCATCCCTAAAAGTGTGTTTATAAGAACTAGACCGTCAGCTTTAGCCTCAACAGATGCTTGAGCAGTATCTAATATATTTGTAATATTTGGACTAAGTTTTACAAGTAAAGGTTTTTCCACAACATTTTTAAGTTTTGATATTAAGCTGTATAAAGTCTCTGGGTCAGAGCCGAAGGCAATTCCACCTTTTTTTACATTTGGACAGGATACATTTAACTCTAATATATGAACTCCATCTGTTTTGTTTAAAAATTCACCAACTTTTAAATATTCCTCTTCATCTTCCCCAAAGATATTGGCAACTATAATTGTATTGTATTTTTTTAATTTTGGAAGTATTTTTTCAGCAAAATATTTAACTCCGGGATTTTGTAAACCTATTGAATTTAACATTCCTGCAGGAGTTTCCACTATTCTCTGGGGAGGATTTCCTTCCCTTGGTTTATAAGATAAACCTTTTACTACAACAGCACCTAACTGAGATATGTCGTATAAATTTTCCGCAACTTCTAGTCCATAACTGAAACAACCTGAAGCAGTCCAAACTGGATTTTTAAACTTTATTCCAAATAACTCATAGGCTAATGGCTTATCTAAAGGTTTTATAAAATTTACCAATTTTATCTTCCTTATATTATAAAATTAAACTTAATTTTAATTTTAACCTAATTTTATTTCCTTATAAAAAAGGATTTGAATGAAAAAAAGAAAGTGTTATTAATCTATTCATTTATTTCTATTTCATATATTCTTTCTATTGGTAGTGGTCTTCCAAAATAAAAACCTTGACCATATTTAACACCTGTCTCAATAACTTTCTGTAGAATTTCCTCGCTCTCTATAAATTCTGCTATTGGTTCCTTTCCTATTTCTTTACAGAATGTAGCTATATGTTTAAAGATATTATAATACTCTGGGCTTTTAGTTATATTTTTAACAATTAAGCCATCTATCTTGATATATCTAACATTCATCTCTGTTAATAAAACAAAGTCTGTATTACCTTTACCAAAATCATCTAAAACTAGGTTGTATCCTTTTTCAATTAGCCCATCAATATTTTTCTTGAAAGGTTCATAATTTTTAATATCTTCAGCATCTGTAATTTCAAGATAAATTCTTCTTACAAATTCATCATCTAAATCCTTGAGCATTTTTAATATTTCTCCATTTAAGAAATCAGATGAGGAAAGATTTATACCAATTTTTAAATCTTTATGCTTTTTAAGGATGTTTATATTGTATTTGATAATAAGTTTTGTAAAGTTAGAGTATGCCCTTGTTCCTTTTATTAAGGTTATGTATGGTAAAGGTGGTAAAATTTGTTCTCTATACTTTAATCTTGCTAAAGCCTCATAGTATAGAACTCTGTTTTCCTTTATATTCATTACAGGTTGATAATGGCAGATTATATCTTCATTTTCTATTATTTTTATAATGTCAGGTATGGATAGGTTAGGTGTATCCTCATCTTCACTGAAAAACTCTATTCTATTTCTACCTTTTTCTTTTGCTCTATACAGGGCACTGTCAGCCTTTTTTATAGCGTCCTCTAAATCTTTAGCTTTATCGGTTTCTAAAAATACTCCAAACGAAGCTGTTACTTTTATTCCATCAACAACACTATTCTCAACATTTCTTCTTATTCTATCTAAAACATTGTAAACGATTTCTTTATTTTTCTTAGCCTTTGGAACATTTAACAGAATTAAAAATTCCTCTCCACCATACCTAAAAACTAAATCGTTTTTTCTTAAGTTTTTAGAAATAGTCTTAGCAAATTCCCTTAGTACTAAGTCTCCCCTTTCATGTCCAAAATTATCGTTTACCTTTTTAAAGTGGTCTATATCTGTCATCACAACTACATAATGCTTAGGATTTATCATATCTTTTATACTTTCTAGATAGTTTCTGTTATACACACCAGTTAAAGTATCAGTGAAAGCCTTCTGTTTAAGTAAGAAGTTTCTGAATATTGAGTATAAAACTAGTAAGAATATTACACCAATGAATAAAATTACGAATAGAATTGCCCATTTAATGTAAAAAGCCATGTTTTCTAATTCTTTCAATGTTTCAAATGAGAAATCTATTGCAACTACAAGTTTAACTATTCCCTTTTGAACATATGCGTGATAGTATGTAATACCAATAATATTGTTATCTTCATGTTTTAGGTATGTATCTATACCATCATTGGCAACCTTTTTTACAATTTCTATCTCATTTTCTCCGTTATCCAATGAAAATGGTGTAAATGGAGTTGATACATCAAAACCACCATCAAAAACATCCATTATATATCTAACTTTATCTCTAATTGGATCTTTGTATAAAAC
>JALSPY010000053.1 GCA_026985705.1 Hydrogenothermaceae bacterium
ATTAGAGCCTCCAGTCTCAACTCCTATTTCTCTAATAACAGCGATAGAATAATCTCTAAGCATTTGGTATTCCTTATCTGTTAATGTCATCGCAGGGGCAACTGTGATACTATCACCTGTATGAACTCCCATAGGGTCTAGATTTTCTATAGAACAGATAATAACGCAGTTATCATTTTTGTCTCTCATTACTTCCATTTCAAACTCTTTCCAACCTAAAACTGACTGCTCAAGTAAAACTTCATTAACAGGTGAAGCATCTAACCCTGCTTTCACTTTACTGAAAAACTCATCTCTGTTGTATGCTATAGAACCTCCAGTTCCTCCAAGTGTAAATGAAGGTCTTATAATAACTGGAAATCCTATCCAGTCTATTATCTCTTCAGCTTCGGCAAGTGAACGAATAACCTTACTCTTAGGCATTTTTAAACCTATCTTTTCCATTGCCTTTTTGAACAAATCTCTATCTTCAGCTTTTTTTATAGCCTCATAGTTAGCACCTATCATCTTCACATTGTATTTATCTAAAATTCCCTTCTCATATAAATCAACAGCTAGATTTAGGGCAGTTTGTCCACCAAGTGTTGGAAGTAAAGCATCAGGTTTCTCTTTTTCAATTATTTTTTCTATAACTGGTGTTATTAGAGGCTCTATATATGTTTTATCTGCAATATTTGGGTCTGTCATTATAGTAGCTGGGTTAGAGTTTACAAGAATAACCTCATACCCTTCTTCTTTTAAAGCTTTAGCTCCCTGTGTTCCTGAATAATCAAACTCAGCTGCTTGACCTATTACTATTGGTCCTGAGCCAATCAATAAAATTCTGTGAATATCATTTCTCTTTGGCATTCAATAAAACCTCTAAAAACTTAATTTGCATATATATTGTAAATAATTTTTTGTTTTTAAATCTTTGTATAGAAATTAATAAATAATATTAAGTTTTAAAGATGATATTGTGAAATCATAAGAGCATAGGGAAAAGATTAGTTTAAATATTAATATTAAACCGAATTAATTTCACTAAGTTTTTTACCTGTTTAAGTTTTCTCGGAAGTTTATATAAAGCTGTAAAATTTTTTAAGGGAATAATACGAAAGAATTTTTGTATTTTAAAGGAATTTCAAAATTTTAATTCAATTATGAGATTGTGTATGGAAATTTAGTAATAACTAACCTAATATAAAAACTTCCTTTAAATCTAAAATGTTTTTTTAATTAAAGGAGGATACGATGGGAAATGAGATAGATGTCAAACTAACAGTTGAATTAGCCCATCAGTGTGTAAAATGTTCTGCCTGTCGTTCAGTTTGTCCAACTTACAGTGTTGTAAAAGAAGAGAGAAGCTCTCCTAGAGGAAGGTTAGCTTTAGCTGAGGCTGTAGTAGATGGATTAATGCCACTTACAGAAGATATAGCTAGACAGTGGAATGAGTGTGCTATGTGCCGTAGGTGTGAATGGATATGTCCAAATGAAGTTGAGTATAAAGAGATAATGTTTAGAGCAAGACATTTGGCAGATGAAAAGTTAAAAAAGAAAGATTTTGTAAAGTCTGCTGTTTATAATGGTCTTGCAATGATGGGTAATTTTATAACAAAAACTGCTATGAAGATAGCTCCTAAATTATTAGAGTTTTATGGAAAAACGACAAAGAAAGAAGTTCCAGAGTATAACGCAGTTTTTTTAGATACAGGAATACCTAAATTTACAAAACTTATGCCAAAGCCAACAGCTAAACCGTTTGCCCTAAGAGGAAAAATTTCTAAACCAAATAAAGAAAAAAAGGGGAGATTACTATTCTTTACAGGTTGTATGATAGATGCTTTCTACGGAAAAACCGGAGAAAGTGTGATAAAACTGATGAATAATTTAGGGTATGAGGTTGTTGTTCCTGAAAATATTAGATGTTGTGGAGCTCCTCAGCTATACGGGGGTCAGGTTGAGTTATTTGAAAAATTGTATAAGCATAATAAAGAAGAGATAGATAAGTATGAGTTTGATTATATTGTTGTTGCATGCCCAACCTGTGGAGGTGCTTTAAAGGAAGAGTATAAATATCCAGTTAAAGATTTTGCTGAGATATTAGCAGAGGAAGGTTATCTAGTTTTTAACGGAAATGGTGAAAGAATAACCTTTCACTTTCCTTGCCACTCATACACAGCTATGAAAACTAATCCAAATGTGTATAGAACAGTTTTAAAAAATGTAAAAAATGCTGAGTATGTTGAAGGAGAAAACGCTATGATGTGTTGTGGATTTGCAGGATACTTCTCAGTGGCAAATTATGAAGTTGCAACAGAGCTTCAAAAGAGAAAAGTTAAAGATATAGAAAACACTAAAGCCCAATATGTTTTATCAGACTGTCCCGGTTGTGTATTTAATATAGCTGATGGTATGTATAAACACGGTGATTATAAAAATATACAGGTAAAACATTTAGCAGACTATTTAGCAGAAAGATTAGAGGAAAAATAATAAAAATTTAAATTTCTGCTCTATCTTTTAATTTCTTTCTCTTAATCTTTATTTTAATACCAATACTGATAAAAAAGATGTTAATAAATAATTTTAAAATTTTTATAGTATTAATTTATTTCGGCTTTGATATAAATTAAAATAATATTAAACCATTATTATATCAAGGAGAAAAAATGGATACCTCCACAAAACTTAATCTTGCAGGAGCTTTATTTATGTCTTTATCTTGGTTAGTAGTTTTAAGCTTAAATTTTTATAGTTTCTATAAAATTCTGTATAATACAAAAAAGAATAAATAAATTAAAAAAAGAGAGGAAAAATTGGTAAGAGTTAGATTTGCTCCAAGTCCAACAGGTTATCTACATCTAGGTAATGCAAGGACAGCTTTATTTAACTATATCTATGCCAAACATAACAATGGAAAACTTATTCTAAGAATAGAAGATACAGATAGGGAAAGGTCTAAAAAAGAGTATGAAGATATGTTAATAGATGACCTTAAATGGCTAGGTATAGAGTGGGATGAAGGAATTGATAAAGGTGGAGAGTTTGCACCTTACAGACAATCGGAAAGAACAGAAATTTATAATCAGTATATAGAAAAATTACAACAATCAGGACATATATACAAATGTTATTGTACTCCTGAAGAGCTTGAAGAAGAAAGAAAAAAAGCATTAGCAGAGGGAAGACCACCTAGATACAGTGGTAAATGTAGAAATCTGTCTAAGGAAGAACAGGAAAGGTTAGAAAAGGAAGGAAGAAGCTACGTTTGGAGATTTAGAGTTCCTGATGGAGAAAATATAGTTTTTGAAGATTTGATAAAAGGATTGGTTGAAATAAATGTTAATGAGTTTGGAGATTTTGTTATTGTTCGTTCAGATGGCTCACCAGTTTATAATTTTGTTGTAGTTATAGATGATGCACTTATGAAAATAACCCATGTAATTAGAGGAGAAGACCACCTGTCTAACACTCCAAAACAGATTTTAATATACAGAGCATTAGGTTTTGAAGTTCCTAAATTTGCTCATCTTCCTATAATATTAGGTGAAGACAGAAGTAAACTTTCAAAGAGACACGGAGCAGTATCAGTTAGAGCTTTTAGAGAAGAAGGTTATGTTTCTGAAGCTATGTTTAATGGGCTTGCACTGTTAGGATGGCATCCAAAAGGAGATGATGAAGTTTTATCCAAAGAAGAAATAATAGAAGAATTTGATATAAAAGATATTCACAATGCTCCAGCAGTTTTTGACAGAAATAAATTAAAATGGTTAAATGGAGTTTACATAAGAGAAAAGTTAGATTTAGAAGATTTAACAAAAAGGGCAATACCATTTTTTAAAAAGTTTGGATATGAGGCAGATTTTGAATACTATAAAAAAGTAATGGAAATTATAAGAGATAGCTTAGAAACTTTAAAGGATATAAAAGAGAGAGCATTTCCTTTCTTTGTTGAAGATTACGAAATTGAGGAGAATGGTAAAGAATTCTTGCAGTCTGAAACAGGAAAAGCAGTTTTAAATCTGTTTTATGAAAAGATTAAAGATAGAGAAAGTATAGATAGAAATGAGTTTAAAAAGATAACTAAAGAAATCCAGAAAGAATTAAAGGTTAAAGGTAAAAACCTATTTATGCCTATTAGAGTTGCTCTAACCGGAAAAACTTCCGGTGTTGATATGGCTTTACTAGTTGAGGCATTAGGAAAAGACAGAATTTTGAAACGATTAGAGAGAATTTT
>JALSPY010000054.1 GCA_026985705.1 Hydrogenothermaceae bacterium
TAATTCAGCTTTACTTCCAGACAACCATGGAGCTTTACCATAGACTATAACATTTTCAGCCTCTACATTTTCAAACCAAGCACCCTGAAATTGGGCTTTTCTCATATCTGTATAGCTTATTTTGGTCCCTACAAAAGATGAATTTTTAAAATTTACAGCCCTTAAATTTGAGTATCTTAAATCTGCATTGTCTAACTTAGCATTACTTATTTTAGAGCTTTCTAGTCTAGCCTGTGTAATTTTGGCATTTGAAAAGTTAGCTCTAGAAGCATCACAAACTAAAAGTTGAGATTTAGTCATATTAGCATTTTCAAAATTTGCATTCCTTAAATTAACTCTCTGCAAAACAGCTCTTGATAAGTTTGCATTTCTAAAATTTGCCCCTGAAAAATCAGCATCAGCTATAAAAGCATCTTCTAAATTTGCCCCTTCAAGATTTGCATTCCTCAACTCTGCACCAGTAAAAACTGCTCCACTTAAATCCTGACCTGATAAATCTATACCATCTAACTCTGCAAAACTAAAATCTAATCCTTTTAAAGATTTCCCTTCTTTTATCATTTTTTCTACTTCTTCTTTAGTTAAATACTCCATAATTTTCTATCCTTCTAATTAGTATTTGCTAAGTAGAATTATATATGTTTTATATTTTTTAGAAATAGATTTAATCATAAAAGAGAGATGTTGATATATGTTTTTATTATTTCAAATCGTTATTCTAAATGTAAATAACGGAGGTAATGAAGATGTTAGGAATATCATATCTAAGAATATCCATAACAGATAAATGCAATTTAAAATGCTATTACTGTAGACCCGACAATTCTCCTTTTATATACAGAAATGAGTATTTAACTTATGAGGAAATAGCTAAAATAGTTAGAGTAATGACTAAGTTTGGTTTAGAAAAAGTCAGGATTACAGGAGGGGAGCCATTAGTAAGACCTAATCTAGATAAGTTGATTAAATTAATATCAGAAATTCCCCAGATTAAAGATATTTCTTTAACAACAAATGGAATAACATTATCAAAATATGCTGAAGCTCTAAAAAAAGCTGGCTTAAACAGAGTAAATATATCTTTAGACAGTTTAATACCTGAAAGGTTTTATCAGATAACGAAGGGAAATTTAAAAGATGTTTTAGAGGGAATAAAAGTTTCTAAAAAGATTGGATTAGAGCCTATAAAGGTAAATATTGTTGCTATAAAAGGAGTGAATGATGATGAAATTTTAGATTTTGTAGAATTTGCAAGAGAGTATGGTGTGGAGATTAGGTTTATAGAAATGATGCCAATAGGAGCAGAGCAGGTAAACTGGAGTTTAGATAAAGTTAGATATTTAGATAGTATAAAGAAGAAAATAGAAGAAGTGTATGGAGAACTAATCCCTTCTTTTTCTATAGGCAGTAGTGCTGCTAGAGTTTTTAAAATACCAAAGTTAGATGTAAAGGTTGGTTTTATAACTCCTCTTTCCAACCCTTTCTGTGATGGTTGCTCTAAACTTAGATTAACTGCAGAGGGAAATATTAAACTCTGTTTAAGAACAGATGAGGAAATACCAGCAAGAGATATTATAAGGAATTACTCTGAGAAAGAATTAGAAGAGTTTGTAAGGAAAGTTGTAATATTAAAAGAGAAATCTAATCAAAATATTATCTCCTCTGGTTATCAGTTTTCAGACTGTAGAAGATTAATGGTTGCAATAGGTGGTTAATAGTTTAACGAAATCTTTACATAAAAAAATTAAATATAGACTTATAATTAATAGATAAAGTAAATTTTAGATTTTAGGAGGTTAAAATTGAAAAAGTTTGTTTCTATTCTGTTTACTTTTTATCTTTTTATAGGTTTACTTTATGGCTCATTTAGTGAAACATTACTTGAAAAGCTGGATAAAGAAAGAATTCAACTGGTAAACAAAGTTTTACCGGGAGTAGTAACTATTAATGTTGTTAAAGAAGTTATAGCAACTCCACCTTTACCTATACCTCCAGAGCTTTTACCACCTGATTTTAAAGAAAAATTTAAAACTCAAGCTGTTGGCTCTGGTTTCATTGTCAGTATAGACTATGGAAAAAAGAAAATTTATATCTTAACAAACAATCATGTTATTGAAGGGGCAAAAAAAATAGTTGTTTGGTTTCAAAACAATCAAAGAATAAAAGGAGAAATAGTTGGAAGAGATAAAGATAGTGATATAGCCGTTATATCTGTTCCATTTAAAGATGGGATAGAGAAGTTTGCTAAGAAGCATATTTTACCGTTAGGTAATTCTGATAATTTACATATAGGTCAAACTGTTTTAGCAATAGGTAGTCCATTAGGTTTAAAAGGAACAGTAACGATGGGAATTATCTCTGCATTAAATAGAGATATGGAGTTAAGCAAAGCAGTTTCTTTTATTCAAACAGACGCTCCTATTAATCCGGGAAATTCAGGAGGTCCTTTAGTAAATGTTAAAGGAGAAGTGGTAGGAATTAACACTGCTATACTTGCTGGTGCTCAAGGGTTAGGATTTGCCGTTCCAATAAATGATGCTAAATGGGTGATGGGAGAAATACTAAATTATGGACATGTTAGGAGAAGTTATATAGGTGTTTTACTTCAACCTTTAACTCCAGATTTAGCTAGTTATTTCAATGTTAAAAATGGTGTTATAATTGCAAAGGTATTTCCTAATACTCCTGCAGAAAAAGCAGGGCTAAAAGTTGGAGATATTATAGTATCTGTTAATGATAAAAATATAACAAGTATTAATGATGCAGTTAGATATATAACTAGAAATCCACCGGGAACAAAGCTAAAATTAAAGATATATAGGAAAGGAAAATATATAGTTAAATACATTACTACAGGCTCTCAAAGTGGAAATATTTACTCTAGAGCTACAAATCTAAAAGAGTATGAAGAAAAATATGGCTTAAAAGTTATAGCTGTTAGAGAAGATATTTTAAGAAGATATAACTTACCGAAAGTCTCTTATGGTGTAATAGTTGTTGCTACAAAGACAAACTCTCCAGCTGAAGATGCAGGTATTTTAAATGGAGATATAATTCTGCAGGTTGATGGTAAACCTGTAAAAAATCCTGTCCAATTTTGGAATTTTATAAAGGAAGCTGAAAAGGAGGGAAAAGACAAAGTTCTTTTATATATAAGAAGAGGTGATTTAACAATATTCAGAGTTTTAAGGATAGTTAAATAGTTTTTCTATCTAAAAACTCTCTATCAAATATAACTACTTCCACCTCTTCCCCTTCTTTCTTCTCATATGTATTAATATCAATTAACGCAAAACCATTAGCAAATACCATTCCCGTTAAAATGTTTGAGCCCTGTTTATCAAAAGGTGTTGCTAGAAACTCTCCATCTTTATACTCAACAGAAACTCTAACAAACTCTAACCTTTCGGCTTTTTTTCTCTTATAATTTTTAGTCAGTTTTGCTTTCACTATAGGATTGAATGTCTTTGTTTCTCCTCTCATCTTTCTTAAAGCAGGCTTAACTAAGTTTTCAAAAACGACCATAGATGCTACAGGATTACCGGGAAGTCCGAAGAATAATTTTTCTTTATTCTCACCCCAAATACCAAAAACTAAAGGCTTTCCCGGTTTTTGAGCAACCTTCCAAAAAATTATCTCAACGTTTAAAACTTCCTGAACAAAATCTCTTATCAAATCATACTCTCCCATAGAAACACCACCACTTGTTATTAAAACATCACAGTTTTTTGCATTTAGTAATTTTTCCCTTATATCTTCTGGATTGTCTTTTACAAAACCACCTATTATCGGAATTCCTCCAGCTTCAAGAACCTGTGCATATAGAGAGTAAGTATTTGAAGTTCTTATTTGAGCATCTGAAATTATAGGCTCACATATATCTAATATTTCATCGCCAGTAGTCAAAATACAAACTCTAGGTGATTGATAAACATAAACGGAACCTTTATTAACGGACGCAAGAATTCCTATTTCTGAAGGTCTTAATTTCTTCCCTTTTTTAATTAAAATATCACCTTTTTTGTAATCTTCTCCTTGCTTTCTTATATTTGCACCTTTTTTTAACTCTTTAAATATATAAACTTTATTTCCTTCAACTTTTGTTAATTCTTTTTGAATTACAGTATCAGCCCCTTCCGGGATTAATCCACCTGTGAAAATATAACTTGCCTTGCCCTTTTCAACTTTAGGAGGATTTCCTCCTG
>JALSPY010000055.1 GCA_026985705.1 Hydrogenothermaceae bacterium
CTATAAATTTTGAAGGGTCCAACCAACCGGCATTGTTTAATCCTTCAAATGCCTGTCCAGCTGTCATTGAGCCATCACCTATTATAGCAACAGCATAACCATCTTTTTTTAATAAATCTTTTCCTACCCTCATTCCAAGTGCAGCAGATATGGATGTACTACTGTGTCCTGCTCCAAAATGGTCATATTTTGGGCTTTCTTTTATCTTTAGAAATCCTGCTATACCTTTATACTGTCTTAATGTTTTAAACTGCTCTTTTCTATCGGTTAATATTTTATAAGCATATGCTTGGTGTCCTATATCCCAAACTATTCTGTCTACTTCAGGGTCAAAAACTCTTAATAACGCTAATGTTAACTCTACAACTCCAAGGGATGGTCCTATATGACCACCATTTTTGGAAGTTATATCTATAATATACTCTCTTATATCTGTTGCTAACTCTATTAACTGGTCGTAGGAAAGGTTTTTTATATCTTTGTAATTATTGATTTGATTTAAAATTTTAAAATTGTTCATTTTTATACCTCTTATCTATTCAGACTATAGGACATATCTTAAATTAAATAGATTTAATTTTAAATTAAATAACTCACAAAAAATTTATTGGAAGATTTTTTTTCTAAAAATTACTTATTAGATTTATACAGTGATAAAATTTAAAAAATAAATAAAAAATTTTTGAGGTAAATAAATGTTTAAATCAATGTTCAATAGACTAAAGGAAGGATTAAAGAAAACTAAAAATCAACTTTCTGATAGTTTTTCCAAAATTTCATTTGGAAGGAAGATAGATGAAAGTCTGTTTGAAGATGTGGAGATGGTTTTATTACAGGCAGATGTTGGAGTTAAAGCTACAGAAGAAATAATAGAATTTTTAAGAAAAGAAAGTAAAAAAAGAAAGATTAAAGACGGTGAAGGATTAAAAGAGCTTTTAAAAGAAAAACTGTATGAAATTCTAAAAGAGTGTGAAGGGAAACTTGAGTTAGGAGAAGAAAAACCGGCGGTAATACTTTTTGTTGGAGTTAATGGTAGTGGAAAAACAACAACAGTAGGGAAGTTAGCATCACAATTTAAAAAAGACGGAAAATCAGTTGTTTTAGCGGCAGCTGATACATTTAGGGCGGCGGCTATAGACCAGTTGGAAGAATGGGCTAAAAGAGCAGATGTTAGAATTGTTAAACATTCACAGGGAGCAGACCCTTCAGCAGTTGTTTTTGATGCAGTAAAATCAGCACAGTCTAGAAAAGATGATATAGTATTAATAGATACTGCTGGAAGACTTCACACTAAAGACCACTTAATAAAAGAATTACAAAAAATAAAAAGAACAATTAAAAAATTAGCTCCAAATCAACCTGTAGAAACAATTCTAGTATTAGATGGAACAATAGGACAGAATTCAATTAATCAGGCAAAAACATTTAAAGAGGCTACAGATATTTCAGGAATAATAATAACTAAACTGGATGGAACAGCAAAAGGTGGAGCTATAATTCCAATATGCAAAGAGTTGAAAATCCCTGTTAAATATATAGGTGTAGGTGAAGGAATAGAAGATTTACAACCTTTTGATGCAAAAGCATTTGTAGATGCAATATTCAGTTAAAAATTTATGTTTAATTATGATAAATCGTATAATAATTTTTTTATTGTTTTTAATAATTTTAATTTTTAAATATTAATTTAAGAGGTTTTTAAAATGCCAAAGAAAAGAGGAGCAGATATAGTAATAGATGTTTTATTAGAAGAAGGAGTTGATACTGTTTTTGGGCTTCCCGGTGGAGCAATAATGGAGGTTTACGATGCTCTTTTTGATGCTCCATTAAGAAATATACTAGCTAGACACGAACAAGCCGCTTCACATATGGCAGATGGATATGCTAGAGCAACAGGTAAAGTTGGAGTTGTTTTAGCTACTTCCGGACCGGGAGCAACAAATTTAGTGACCGGTATAGCTACCGCCTATATGGATTCAGTGCCTATGGTTGCTATTACAGGGCAAGTTCCCACACACTATATAGGAACAGATGCCTTTCAAGAAGCTGATGTTGTAGGTATAACCAGACCTATAACCAAACATAACTTTTTAGTAACAGATATAAAAGATTTAGCATTAATACTTAGGCAGGCTTTTTATATAGCTAGAACTGGCAGACCAGGACCAGTTTTAGTTGATATTCCAAAAGATATAACACAACAGATTTACGATTATAAAATGCCTACAGATAAAGATGTGGAGGCATCTTTACCGGGATATAAACCCCATTATGAAGGAAATCCATCACAGATAAAAAAAGCAGCTGAGTTAATAAGAAAAGCAAAGAGACCTGTTTTATATGTTGGTGGAGGAGCTGTCTTATCTGGAGCATCGGAAGAAATAAAAGAGCTTGTAGAGTTAACTAAAATACCATTAACAACAACAAATATGGCAAAGGGTGTTTTTGATGAAGAACACCCGCTAGCTTTACATATGTTAGGAATGCACGGTACATATTATGCCAATATGTCTGTTTACCATTCAGACCTATTAATAGCAGTTGGGGCAAGATTTGATGATAGGGTGACCGGCAAAATTCAAGAGTTTGCTCCTGAAGCAAAAATTATCCATATAGATATAGACCCTGCTTCCATAAGCAAAAACATAACTGTTGATGTTCCAATTGTTGGAGATGTTAAATTAGTTTTACAAAAATTAATTAAAGAGTTGAAGAAAAAACCTATAGAATGGGTAAAGGCTAGGGAGCAGTGGTTAAAGCAGATAGAGAAATGGAAGGAGAAACATCCTTTAACATATCAGAAGTCAGATAAAGTCATTAAACCTCAGTATGTTATAGAAGAAATATATAAAGCAACAAAAGGAGAGGCGATTATTACTGCAGGTGTAGGACAACACCAAATGTGGGCGGCGATGTTTTATAAGTATAAATTCCCTAGACAGTTTTTAAACTCCGGTGGCTTGGGAACAATGGGATATGGCTTTCCTGCAGCAGTAGGTGCAAAGCTTGGAAGACCTGATAAAAAAGTTATAGCTATAGAGGGAGATGGCTCTTTTATAATGAATGTTCAAGATTTAATAACAGCTGTCCAGTATAGAATACCTGTTATTATAGCTTTAATAAACAACTCATTCTTAGGAATGGTTAGACAGTGGCAACAGCTATTTTATGACAGTAGATATTCCTCTGTATGTTTAGCAACTCAACCAGACTTTGTAAAACTTGCAGAAAGTTTTGGAGCAGTAGGACTAAGGGCTACAAAACCTTCTGAAGTTTCTAAGGTTATAAATGAAGCTCTAAAGGTAGATGACAGACCTGTTTTAATAGACTTTGTTGTTGATAGAGAGGAAAATGTTTTACCTATGGTTCCTGCAGGTAAAAGCTACAGGGAAATGATACTCTCTCCTAAACAAAAGGGAGAAGCAGAAACAATGTATCTTGTAGGTTAAAAACCTTTAAGGAGTTTGTTTAAATGGGAGAAGAAATTAAAGTATTAAAGGTTAGAGAAGAGAAAAAGACAGAGGTAAGAAAACATATTATTATCGTAAGGGCTCAGCATAACTTTGGTGTGTTAACTAGAATAACCAGTTTATTTGCAGGTAGAGGATACAACATAGAGAGCTTATCTGTAGGAAAAACAAATGAGCCTAATGTTGCAAGAATAACCATTGTTGTAAATGGTGATGAAAGAATTATAGAGCAGATAATAAAACAGCTGAGAAAACTTATAGAAACTTTAAGGGTGAGAGATATAACAAACCAGCCACATATAGAGAGAGAGCTTGCCCTTATAAAAGTTCATGCAGGAACTGATAGTGAAAGAAACGAGATAATGAGACTTGTTGATATATTCAGAGCAAAAATAGTTGATGTGTATACAGACACATATACTATAGAAATAACAGGAGATACCGAAAAGTTAGAGGCTTTTATAGATTTAATAAGACCTTTTGGTTTAAAAGATATAGCTAGAACTGGAATAGTAGCAATAACAAGGGAGAGTGCTACAAGGAAGTTAAGCTATAAGGAACAGCAAGTAGATTAATTAACAATGAGAAAATCTCTCTTCTTTCTCTTACTTTTTGTTATTTTTAATTTTTGCTATTCTTATGAGGTAGCTTTAAGAAAAATAGAGCTTATAAATTTAAATCCAAAGTATAAGGAGTTTATAAGAGATTTTTTTCTAAAAAATTTTGAGAATATAG
>JALSPY010000056.1 GCA_026985705.1 Hydrogenothermaceae bacterium
GATTTCACACTCTACAACAGAATTGCTATGTTCTTTTTTATTTTATCTACTTTTTTTACTTTTTTTATATGATTACAGATGAGGAAAAAATTATCTTATGAGTTTAGATTAATGGATTTTGTAGAGAATTTTAACCTAACTCTGGATGTTCTTCTAAGATATCCTCTAAAAATTTAGGTTTGTCAATGAAAAATCCTTGAGCATAATCTATATCTAATTTTAAAACTTCCTCATATATTTCTTCGCTGGACACAAACTCAGCAACGGTTTTTATGTCTAAAAGTCTCGCCATGGAGACTATAGAACTGACTATATATTTCAATTTTTCATTTTTTGTTATGTCTTTTATAAGACTTCCATCTATTTTAATCATATCTATAGGAATTTCTGTTAAACTTTGGAAGTTAGAATAACCAGAACCAAAATCATCTATAGCAATAAGAAAACCTGCATTTTTTAGTTTAAAAATAATCTCTTTAACCTCATTAAAGTAATTCCCCATATACTCACTTTCAGTTATTTCAAATACAATACCCTCTCTTGGTATTTTTAAATTATCAACAGTATTGATTATTTTTTTTACAAAATCTTTTCTTAGGATATCACTTATTTCGACATTTATTGAAACTTTTGTTTTTAGATCTTTTACAGAAGTTAGAGCCTTATTTAACAAAATATTTGAAAGTTTAGGATATAAACCTTTCTCTTTCGCTATTTCCAAAAATTGACCTGGATTATAGATTTTGTCATTTAATTTAATTCTCATTAACGCTTCGTAATAGTAATCTTCTTCCTTTAGACCTAAAATCTTTTGAAAAACTGGAAGAATAGCGTTTTCTGCAATTGCATTTTGAACAATTTTCAAACTCTCTAAATCTCTCTCCAATAAAGGTAAAATTTCCTCCTCAAAAATTATTAAATTTTTATTATGAAAATGCTCCTTTTTTAGGTAAACAACTGCATTATCTACAAATTGTTCAGTAAGGTTTTTTAGTATAATTCCCTGAACAGGTAGATTGAGAACTACAAATTCTTGTGTAGTGTCATGAAATAGATTTATACCAGATTGTAGTGTTTTATCTAGCAGGAAGAAAAATCTTTTAGCTTCCTCAAAATTATCGAATAATATTAAAAATTTATCTCCCGTGATACGGTAAATATATTTGTTTTTGGATAATGAATCTCTTAATACTGCTGCAAACTCTTTTAGAACTTTATCTCCAAAACTTATTCCAAAAATATTATTTATATAGTTAAAATTTCTTATGTTTAATATTAAAGCTATTTTGTCTTTTATATATTTTATATCTATAAATAACTTCTTCTTGGAGTAAAATCCTGTAAGCTCATCTACAGAATATTCACCTAAATATATAAATATATTTCTTAAAAGAAAAAGTTTTACTTCTACCAACTCTTTGTAGAAATCTTCTATTTTTTTATTTGAAGAGTAAATTATAAGAGATAAAAAATTACTCTTTATTGCAAAAACTTCCCCTGATAAATAGCTGAAAGATAATCTATCAGTCTTTCTTAATTTATTTTTGATTATTTTTAAACAATTATTATTAATACCTGTATTTATTAAGACTTTATCATTTTTTATAAATGCATATTTAAATTTTTCTCCTATTAATAGAAAGAATTTTTCTAAGAATTCTTTTTCAAATTCTGAATATATAATAAATTGATTAATGGTTGATAAGCTAAGAAACTCTCTCTCTAATATCTCTAACTTTTTTATTAAACTTGAGACTAATTCTTTCTTTTCTAAATATTCTTCTAAAAAATTTCTTAAAATAATAAGTTTCTTTAGTTCTATATTACCTTTAACCGCTAAAATTAAATCTTTGCTTAAAGGTAATTTTTTATATTCTATATACATTTTTCCATATTCATTATTTTTCTTTAAAATTTTAAAATCTTGTATATCAAATTTTCCTATAAAGATTTTTTCTATATCCTTTAAAGTTAACATATCACTTCTAACCTTATGAATTCTTCTTTATCTATATGAGCTTTATAAAAACCTTTACTTAAAACATTTTTCATATCAATTTTTGATACAAGTTTAGAAAAATCAAATTTCAACCTATTTAAAACTTTTGGTAAGTCTCTTATTGTCTGTTTTTTATAAAATGTTGTGGTTAGTATACTTTTATTGCTTAATAACATCTCTCCTTGATCAATCTCTATTCTGTTATAATATAGACCAACAGATATCAAATATCCTCCCCTCGAAAGATATTTAAAACCTTCCTGTATTGCAGGTTCGAGTGCTAATGGCTCAAATCCTGCTGTATCTATTACAATATCAAAAAAATCTTTTCTTATATATTCCTTCTCTGTGAAGTTTATATTATAATCTGAATTTAAATTCATTACATCTTTTAATTTTTCTATCCTTGATAAAAATAAATCGTTGATAAATATATTATCTTCCTTCCTAAATATATTCCATACTAAAGCGGTTAAAAATCCTACGGCTCCTGCTCCTAGTATCAATATATTTAGATTACATTTATCGGGAAATTTGTATTTGTATCTAGATGTTATTTCGTCAAATATATTCATAGCTATTAAAAGAGGTTCTATGAATGTTATTTTATCTATGTTGTTTTTGTCTAAAATAAAAATATTATTTGTATTAACTTTTACATACTCAGCTAATCCCCCGTTTTGCTTTATTAAGCCATAGTATCTTAAGTTTTTACAGAGATTGGCGTAGCCTGCTTTACAGTAGTAACACTTCCCACAGGAGATTAATGGTAAGACGGATACCCATTTCCCAATTAGATTTTTATCTACTTCCTCACCAACTTTTACAATAATACCGCCAAAGCTATGACCTGGTATTATAGGCAACGACTGTTTGGTAATATAGGGACCATAAAAGTATTCATTAGCAATTATATTAGTTATTGCAACTTTTTTTACTTTAATGAGAACTTCATTTTTATCTAAATCTGGTATAGACATATCTTCTAATCTAATATTATTTTTCCCGTAAAATCTTATCACTTTCAACTTTTGATTCCTTATCTAAACAATGTTATTTATATATCTATATACCAATTTAGTATTATAATTATTAAAATCAATTTTATTTCAGAGGTTGGAAATGTGAGTGAAGAAGAATTAAAAAATGAAAATAATCAAACTGAAAGTCTAAAAGTAATGATTGCATATATGTTATCTACTGGACTGTATGTAGGAAAAATACCTAAAATCCCAGGCACAGCTGGAACACTTGTAGCTTTATTTCCAATATTAATATACTGGAATAGGGGAGGAGAGTATGTATTGCTTAATCAAATATTTATAACTCTAGCTGTATTTTTTATAGGTATATGGGCATCTACTGTTATCGTTGAAACTTTTAAGGAAAAAGACCCTGAGTATATAGTTATAGATGAGATAGCAGGTTATATGGTTGCTATGATAGGTTTTCCTACAAGCTGGAAGATTTTGTTATTAGCCTTTATCCTATTTAGGATATTTGATATTCTTAAACCACCACCAATTAAACAGTTTGAAAAACTTCCATCTGGTATAGGTGTAATGGTAGATGATGTAATAGCTGGTGCTTACACTTGGTTAGTTATGTATTTTCTAGTGTATGTTTTAAAAATTCCATTTTTATATTAAGCAAATATATAATATTTTCTAAAATTCTTTAGAGGGAAAATTTGAAGGATTTAATATCAGCAAGACAGATAACGGAGGATAGATTTTATAGAATTTATGAAATATTTCAGGACTATAAAAATAGATATAAAAACGGTGAAAAAAAATATTCAGATTTAAGGGGATACTCAATCTTACTTCCATTTTTTGAAAACTCCACAAGAACGAGAACTTCTTTCGAGCTGGCAGGTAAAATTCTAGGTGCAGACACTATAAATATTTCTGCATCTTCAAGCTCTGTGAAAAAAGGAGAAACTCTGTATGATACGATAAAAACACTTGAGGCTATGCAGTCAGACTTTATTGTTATGAGACATTATATGGCTGGAGCTCCTCATCTTATAGCAAAAGAGGTTAAATCACATGTTATCAACGCTGGAGATGGTGCAAATGAACATCCTTCACAGGCTTTATTAGATGCATTTACTATAATGGAGTATAAAAAAAGTTTGGAAAATTTAGAAATAGCTATAGTTGGAGATATACTTCACAGTAGGGTAGCAAGGTCA
>JALSPY010000057.1 GCA_026985705.1 Hydrogenothermaceae bacterium
GATAGCCTCTGAAGAAAATTTCATTACTGAGCCTTTTCCAAACTTCCTTTCTATCTGAGATAAAGCACTTTCTAAAGCTTTTTCTTTAAACTCCAAATTTTCTGACATAAATAAAAAACCTCCATTCAATGCTGATGATAAAAATTTCTAGTAAATAATCGGTAAAAATTATAAGATAAAAAGACAAATGAAAAAAATATTCTAGTATTCAGAATTTATAATGATTTATATCACAAAAACTTTTCATACTAAAAACAAATATTTTTTATTTAATTAATTCTTATTTTTTTGGTATTCATTAAATTAGATGATATAAAATAAAAAGAAAAAAATAAAGAAAAAAATTAATAAGGGAAAAAATATAACAGATATGATGTAAGGTATCTAGAATGTGTTTCTAACTGTGTTTGCAAAAAAGGACATTAAACAAACGGTAAACCAAAATACAGATGTAATGATTGTAATAGATATTTTACTAAAAATCCAGATAAAGTTTACTTAACAAAAGAAGAAAAGAGAGCAAAAGGTCTAAATGGAATATGATTTACCTCGAAACAGGAAAGAGAAAAAACGAAGTAATAAATAGATATGGAAAGCAGTAGTTGAATGAGAAAATAGGAATATCAAATGTTTATTTGAAGTAGGAAATAGAGACGAAGAAACTTTTTCAAAACCTACTAAATAAAACAGATGTTAATATAATTTTCACCTATAAAACTGAATACCAACCGATACAAATGGTTGACAAAAGTGAATTATTAATTTATATTAAATAATCACTTATGGGCTCGTAGCTCAGTTGGCAGAGCAGACGGCTCATAACCGTCCGGTCGGAGGTTCGAGTCCTCCCGGGCCCACCATTAAAATCATTATTAAATGAAATCATTACTAAAATTATCTAAATTATCTTATTAAATAATTATGTTTTTTCTCTTAAAGAATAAAAAACCTATGACTTTACTCATTGAGCAAAGTCTTGGTTAATTTTAATTTATTACTATCAATTAAAAATCTTAATAAAACTTTTCTGGAGGTAATAAGATATGTTTGAATATAACGAAAAAGTAATGGATCATTTTATGAACCCTAGAAACTTAGGGGAAATTCCAAATCCTGATGGATATGGACAATGCGGTAATCCATCATGTGGAGATGCAATGTTGTTTACAATAAAAGTAAACAAAGAAAATGATGTAATAGAAGATGTTAAATTTAAAACATTTGGTTGTGGTTCTGCTATAGCAGTTTCTTCAGTTTTAACGGAAATGGTAAAAGGAAAACCTATAGATTATGCTTTAAACTTAACATACAAGGAAATCTTCCAAGAACTAGGAGGTTTACCACCTCAAAAGATACACTGTACAAACTTAGGTTTGGAAACTTTACATGTTGCTATAAAAGACTACCTAATTAAACAAGGTAGGCTAGAAGAAGCTGCTAAAATTCCTGACTGTGTAGAAGAAGAACATGAGGAAGAGGCTGTTAATTTAGAACATATGGGGTAAAATCCGTCATACGGAGGTGATTAAAAATGTCTACTGAAGTATGTTTATGTATGGGAATAACATTAGAAGAGATTATGGATGCAATAAAAAACGGAGCCTGTGATTTAGAAACATTAAAAGAAAGAACTGATGCAGGTATGGGATGCGGGATGTGTGTCTCCCCTGAAGATGACCCTAACGGAGAAAGGGAAATCCATTTAACTGAGATTTTAGAACAAGCTAAAAAAGAAGGTTTATGTAAATAAAATGGGAAAGAAAATAAAGGCTGTTGCTTTATATTCTGGAGGGCTTGATAGCACTTTAGCAATAAAATTAATACAAAACCAAGGTATAGATGTTCTAGCCCTCCACTTTTATACAGGTTTTTGTATTACTGAAACGAAGAGAAGGAGAGGAGAAAAAAAACCTGATGGTTCTCATTATATAAATCCTGCTTTAAAGTATGCTGCCAAATATGGTTTTCCAATAGAGATAGTAGATATTTCTGAGGAATACTTTAACATAATACAAAACCCAAAGTATGGTTATGGAGCAAATATTAATCCATGTATAGACTGTAGAGCTTTTATGTATAAAAAGGCAAAAGAAATAATGAATGAAGTTGGAGCAAACTTTATAATATCAGGGGAAGTATTAAATCAACGACCTATGAGCCAACACCTACAAGCTATGAAAATAATAGAAAGGGAAGCAGGTGTTGAAGGTCTTGTTTTAAAACCTTTATCTGCGAAGTTATTACCACCTACTATACCAGAGATAAAAGGTTGGGTAGACAGAGAAAAACTAGAAAGTATATCAGGAAGAAGTAGAAAGAGACAGATAGAACTGGCTAAAGAATTAGGCATAGATGAATATGAGCAACCAGCAGGCGGTTGTTGCTATTTAACTGATGAAAATTTTGCAAGGAAATATAAAGAAGTTATATCTGTAGAAGGGAATATAACCAGAGATGATTTAACATTACTCACGACAGGTAGGCATTTTAGACTTGCAACAAAAACAAAAGTAATAATTTCCAGAAATGAAGCTGAAGGAAATTTTTTAAGAGGTTTCAGAAATAGATACTGGTTTTTTGAACCTATAGGAAAAGGAGCTGTTGCTTTAGCAAAAACTATTGAAAATAGAGACTTAACAGAGGGGGAAATATTAGAAATTGCTAATCTTGTCGCTAGATACTCAAAAACTGATAAGAACAATCAGATAAAAGTTAAATATTCATCTCCTAACGGTAAAATTTCAGGAATTATCGTAGGTAAAAAACCCACTGATAAATATATAGAAGCTTTAAGGGTTTAATATATAATATTAATTGTTAAAATTAAGGAGGGAGATAGAATGTCTTTAGATAATATAAAACCTGATATAACTCACGATGCCACTGGAACATACTGTCCAATACCTATAACCGAGTTAGCAAAAGTTATGAAAACTGCACAAAAAGGTCAGGTAATAGAGCTTTTAGCTGATGATGAAGGTGCAATTCAAGATGTGCCAGCTTGGTGTGAAGCAACAGGAAATGAGTATTTAGGATATAAAGAAGAAGACGGATTATTAATTTTTTATGTAAAGAAAACTCAAGACTAAGGGTGAGTAAACATTGAAGTTTAGAATAACAGAGGATACAAAAATTTCACAGATATTAGAGCACTACCCAGAAGTAGAAGATATTTTAAAAAATTATTTTGGTTATTTTTATGAAAATAGATTAGAAGATATTTTATTAAAACGGTTGTCCTTGAAAGGAGCATTTAATGTTTTAGATTTTGATAGTAAAAAAAGAGAAAAAGTCCTAGATGAAATAATCAAAATAATAGGGAAAATAAACAGTCAAAATAAGTATTAACTAAATAAAGAGGTGGAAAAATGGTTAGTAATGTTAGAAATAGAGAAAATGAGGTTGAAGAAATTTTAGAAAAAATAAGACCAGCTTTAGCTTTAGACCAGGGGAACATAAGATTAATAAAAGTTGATGGAAACACTGTCTATTTAGAGTTGTTGGGAGCTTGTAGCACCTGTCCAGTCCCAGAGATAACAATGAATGACGTTATTATAGCAACATTAAAACATATGCTTCCTTGGGTTAAAACTGTTTATATAGGTCAACATAAGTTTGATATTCACCGTAGGATATAGCTAGATGGTGATAACAGGAAAAACTGATGTTTACGGTATATTTGGGTATCCAGTTAAACATTCAAAATCACCTATTTTTCAAAATGTGGCTTTTTCCTTTTACAACTTAGATGCAGTTTACGTTCCATTTGAGGTAAAACCGGGAGAATTAGAAAAGGCTATAGACAGTTTAAGAGTTTTAAATATTAAAGGTATAAATATAACTATTCCACACAAGGAAGAGGCTACAAAGTATCTAAATGAGCTATCAGAGGAAGTTAAATTTATAGGAGCAACAAACACGGTTAAGAATATAGACGGTTATCTGATTGGTTATAATACAGATGCTTACGGCTTTATTACAGGATTAAAGGAAATAGAAGATAATTTGAATAATAAAAAAATACTTGTTATAGGTGCAGGTGGAGCTTCCCGTGCTGTTATATACTCCTTAATAAAGGAAGGTATCAAAGCCATATTCATAGCAAACAGAACTATAGAAAGAGCTAAAAAAATAGTTGAAGATTTTAGAAAACTAAACAGATTTATTGATGAAATTGTCTTTATAATCCCTCA
>JALSPY010000058.1 GCA_026985705.1 Hydrogenothermaceae bacterium
AAAAATCCTGATAGTTATAGTTTTTATTAATTACTTACCGTACCTTTTAGCTGTGGAGAGTAGAGGTAGATATATACTTCCTCTATTTCCATTTTTAGCAATAATATTTGCATTTTTTCTAAATAAGATAAAATCTGAAAAATTTCTAAAGAGCTTTTACTATACACTGATAGTTATCGTTATAATAAGACTAATTTTAGGAATTGTAGGATTTCCTATCCTTATGAAATATAAGGAAAGTAGAAGAAAAATAGCATATGATATAGCTAAAAAAGTAGATATAAGTAAAAATATAGCATTTGATTGTGCTCCTGAAAAATCTGTGGCTCTCTATCTAGATTTTATTAGGAATAAACCAGTGGTAAAATCTAAGTTTCTAGAAAACTGGGATTATCTAATAAGCTGTAATGATTTAAAAAATTTTAAAGTAGTTGAAATTTATAAATTAAAGAAAAATACTATTTACTTATATAAAAAGTGAAAAACATTCTGAGTTTTACGAAAAGAAATAATAAAAAATTGTTAAAAGAGGACAAAGGTTATGAGAAAAACTTTAAGTATATTAATGTTAGTTATACTTTTTAAGGTAAGCTTCGCTGAAAGTTTTTCAGGTATAACAACTACGGAGTTATTAGACCAAGCTCAACAATCTTTAAAGGAGGCTTTTGAGGCAGGTTGTCCAGAATTTGCTCCTTACGAATATTACAAAGCAGAAGCTTACTATCAGTTAGCTAAAGAGGAAGCATCCCTCTTAAATTTAGAGGCTGGTAGAGCTGGAGCTGAAAACTCTATAAAATGGTCGCTAAGAGCTGTGATGAAAAGATATGATGGAGAAATCATTAAAAATAATAAGTAATAAAGGGAGAGAAATATGAATATAAAGAAAAAGGTAGTTTTATTAGGATTAGGTTTAATATCAGCTGTAATGAACTCTTGCTCTCAGCAATACCAATATGGAGCTATAAACTCGATTATCCTTAATTACAAACAAATATCAGCTTTACAGAAAGAGTTAAATGAGTTAAAGAAATTACATGGAGATAGATGTGCTCCTAAAGAGTTAGCATATGCCGATGTATATTTAGAAGCTTTAAAGGGATTAAAATCTTATGAAAATTCAAGTTTTTTTTACAGAAGAATTAAAGTTTCAGATAGTCAGAGGATTAAATATTTTACATATGCTAAAGAATATCTTTCTGCAGCTAGAGAAAAAATTTACGGAGATAAAGACGGAGATGGTCTGCCTTGCTATGTTGAAGTTGATATAGGAACAAATCCAAATATACCTGATACAAAAGCTTTTGATAGAAAAAGGATAGAGGCTATAAAAAGAAAACTATTAGCAAAAAATTTAAACAAAAGGAAAAAAATTAATAATGAAAAATCTAATATTTCAGAAAATTACGATACAGGGAATTATAAACCTTTAAAGTTGACAGCGAGAATTCATTTTGATTTAAATAAAGCCACTATAAAGAGAAGTTATCTTCCATACCTTAATGTTATAATAAGATACTTAAAGGCACATCCAGAGCTCAAAATAAAAATCATAGGTTATACCGATAATATAGGCTCTAAAAAGTATAACGATAGATTAGCATACAAAAGAGCATTAGCAATAAAAAATTATCTAGTTAATCACGGTATAAATTCCAGTAGAATTGTTATAGTTGGTAAAGGAAAAACAAACTACCTAGTGGAAAATAATACAGAAATAGATAGATTTACAAATAGGAGAGCAGAATTTTTTGTGATGAGAGCAACTGATTAAAGATGCCTTCCGGAAATACACATGAGTTTACTAATATGGTTCTTCTTCCTGTCTCTCTTACATTTTTACAACCTGACGGTTTAATTCCTTTCATAGCAGGATATCTCTTCTCAACCTTTTATCTATCTCCAGATTTAGATATACCTCAATCTAAACCTTCACAAAGATGGGGACGGTTAAAGATTATATGGATACCTTATCAATCTTTTATACCACATAGAAGCATAATATCACATTCACCTGTAATAGGCTCTTTAATAAGATTAATGTATCTAACATTTCCAATATTTTTGACAATTTTCATTATATTTAAAATTATAGATGAAGTGTTTTTTGAAGGAAGACTAAGTATTTTATTAGAGGAAGATACTTCCATATTAGAAATAAGTAGTTATCTTAAAAACTTAATATTTTATTTTACATATGGAGTGATAGTCAGTGATTTAATACATATAGCTTTAGATATTTCAAGCACTTTTTTTAAAGGAATAAGAAAAAAAATAAACCAAAAGGTGAAATTTTTAAAAATTTAGGAGACTGTAGATGATAGCGAATTTAAAATCTATAAAACTGTTTAATGTTTTTGGAATACCAATAAAATTAGACCCAAGCTGGTTTATAGTATTTATACTTTTAACATTTACATTGGCATTAGGTTATTATAAACCTAACTATCCTAACCATAACATGCTGATTTATATTTTTTTGGGCATTACATCCTCCATATTTTTATTTATATCTGTTTTACTACATGAGTTGGCACACTCAGTTGTAGCAATAAGATTTAAAATTCCCGTTAAGGAGATAGTCCTATTTATATTCGGTGGAGTTGCTTTAATGGAAGATGAAGCACCTTCTCCAAAGGCAGAATTTACAGTTGCAATAGCAGGACCTATAATGAGCTTTACTTTAGGTATATTATTTGGAATAATTGCAATTGTATATCCTAGAGATGATTTATTAAATGGTTTTATAAACTATCTGATGGTAATAAACTTCATAATTGCAACATTCAACCTAGTTCCCGCTTTTCCTTTAGATGGAGGAAGAATACTAAGGTCTATAGTATGGGCAAAAAAAGATATTCTATTTGCTACAAAGATAAGTAGTTTAACTGGAAAAATATTTGCAAGTTTTTTAATATTTTTAGGTTTTATATATCTATTTAAAGGAAACTTAATAAATTTTGTATGGAATGTTTTATTGGGAAGTTTTTTATTTCAAGCTTCAAAGGAAAGTTATGAGACCACTAAAATAAATGTAATTTTATACAGGTATAAGGTTGAAAATCTAACCGAAGTAATTAGACCACTTCTCCCAGACCAAACCGTTTTAGAGTATATGAATGAGTATTATCCTATCTATAAAACTTCTATTTATCCTTTAATCGGCGATGATGGAAAGTTTTACTATATATCTATAGAAGATATTAGGAAAATTCCTTTTACAGATTGGGAATTTATAAAAGTGAAAGATATTGCAAAACCAATAGAAGTTTATGTTGAGCCTTTTGATAGATTAACTAAAGCTTATAAACTTATGATGAATTATAATCTAGATGAGCTTCCAGTTATATACAAACAAACACTTCTCGGAATAATTAGAAGAAGTAGAATAGAGTATATAATTCAAAAGGAGTATATAAAACTTTGAAAAAGAGAATTTTTATAGGGAGCTTTATAAGAGTAAATGGATTAGAAGAAAAATATGAAAATGTAAAAAAAGATTTTGATAAATATATTTTAGGAAGATGGACTCCATTAGAAAATTTGCATATTACTTATAAATTTATAGGGGAGATTGATAAAGAAAAGATAAAAGAAATCCATAAAATATTAAAATCTGAGTTAGATAGAAAAATTGAAACAGAGATAGTTTTAAAAGGATTAAATGCATTTCCTAACATTTATTCTCCTAAAATCCTATATATTAGTGTGGAAGATAAGGAAAACTTTTTAAGGGATTGTCATAAGTTTATAGAAGATAAACTTTCTTTATTAGGTTTTCCTAAATCTCAACAGAATTTTATACCTCATATAACTTTAATGCGAATAAAAAAGTTTAGAAAGAATAAATTTATTCAAACTATAAAGAAATTTGATAACTTCACTTTCGGAATTCAGACAAATATAGAAATCAATATTATTGAAAGCATTTTACTTCCTAGCGGTGCAAAATATAAAAAATTAGAATTATTAAAATAAACAAAAAATTTTTAAAAAGAAGAGAAAAAAATAAATGATTTTAAACTCTGTGGTATGCAGCTATAGCTGCTGCTATAACCACTGCTAAATCTTCAGGGCTTTCATCCTTTGGTTTAAGTTTAAATGTAGGTAGTTTTTTATCTAAATAGCTTGTATCAAATCTACC
>JALSPY010000059.1 GCA_026985705.1 Hydrogenothermaceae bacterium
ATCTTTAGCAGTTATCTTAGTTGGAGAAGACCCGGCAAGTAAAATATACGTTAAAAAGAAAAAAGAGAGTTGTGAGTATATAGGAATAAACTCACTTTCATATCATCTACCTGAAGAAACAGAAGAAAGTCAGCTTTTAAAACTTATAGATGAGCTTAATAAAAGGGAAGATGTTGATGGAATTTTAGTTCAGCTACCATTACCAAAACATATAGATACAAGAAAAGTCATAAATAGTATAGAGCCATCCAAAGATGTTGATGGTTTTCATCCTGTAAACGTTGGAAAGTTAGCTACAGGTATAGGAGAAGGAATAATTCCCTGCACACCTTTAGGAATATGGATAATGTTAAAACATTATCAAATTGATACATTTAAGAAGGATGTTGTTATTGTTGGGGCAAGTAATATAGTTGGAAAACCTATGGGACTAATCTTTTTAAAAAATGAGGAAGCAACAATAACAGTCTGTCATAAAAATACAAAGGACCTAAAAGAGCATACAAAAAAGGCAGATATTCTTATTGTTGCAGTTGGAAAACCAAATTTAATAACTGAAGATATGGTAAAAGAGGGAGTTGTTGTTGTTGATGTAGGTATTAATAGATTAGAAAATGGGAAAATTGTCGGTGATGTTGATTTTGAGAATGTGAAGAATAAAGCCTATGCAATAACTCCAGTTCCCGGTGGAGTTGGACCTTTAACTGTAGTTTCACTTCTAATAAACACTGTCTCAATATATAGAGAAAAGAATGGATTAGGAAAACATCCTTTAACACAGATATAAATTTTATGTTAAAATTATTTGGCTTTTTGTAAAAATAAGCACACTCCCTTAACATAAGGGTTGCCCTTGTGGTTTTGGGAGTGGAAGTAAAAAAAACCCTTAAAGGAGGATTAAGTATGCCTTTTGAGATTACTATGAGAGAGTTATTAGAAGCTGGTGTTCACTTTGGACATCAAACTAGAAGATGGAACCCTAAAATGGCTCCTTACATCTTCACTAAGAGAAACGGCATTCACATTATAGACTTAGCAAAAACAATTCCTTTATTCAAAATTGCTTGGGAATTTGTTAGAGATGAGGTTGCAAATGGAGCTACTATTCTTTTCGTAGGAACAAAAAAACAGGCACAGGCGGCAATAGAGGAGCATGCTCAAAGATGTGGAGCATACTACATTAACGAAAGATGGCTCGGTGGATTGCTAACAAACTTCCAAACCGTAAAAAAATCTATTGAAAAACTGAAAAAACTTGAAAGAATGGAAGCTGAGGGAGCATTTGATATACTTCCTAAAAAAGAAGTTGTAAAGCTAAAGAAGAAAAAGGAAAAACTAGAGAAGTATTTAAAAGGTATAAAAGATATGGAAAAAATTCCTGATATTATCTATGTAGTTGATACAGTTAGAGAGGAAATAGCGGTAAAGGAAGCTAAAAAACTTGGAATACCTGTTGTTGCTATAGCTGATACAAACTGTGATCCAGACCTAATAGATTATCCAATTCCCGGTAATGATGATGCTATAAAAGCTATCAATCTTATAACTGGAAAGATTGCAGATGCTGTAATAGAAGGAAAATCTTTAAGAGAAAGTGAGGTTAAACAGGGAGAAGAGTTAGACAGTGTAGAAGAGGAAATGATAAAAAGAGCTGAAGAGCAAGGTATAATTGATGAAAAATCAGAAAACAAAAAGGAGGAGTAGGTAGATGGCTGTAGATGCTAAATTAGTAAAAACATTAAGAGAAATGACTGGAGCAGGTATTTTAGACTGTAAAAAAGCTTTAGAAGAAACAGGTGGAAATTTAGAAGAAGCAGTAGAGCTATTAAGAAAGAAAGGAATAGCAAAAGCTGCAAAAAAAGCAAGTAGAGAAACTAAAGAAGGAATTATACACGCTTATATACATGCTGGTGGAAGAGTCGGTGTTTTACTTGAGTTAAACTGTGAAACAGACTTTGTTGCTAGAAACGATTTATTTAAAGAGCTTGCAAATGAGATTGCATTACAAATAGCAGCAATGAAACCTAAATATGTTAGCAGAGAAGATGTACCTAGGGAGATTGTAGAGAAAGAGGGAGAGATTATAAGGGAAGCGGCTTTAGCAGAAGGAAAGCCTCAACATATAGCAGAAAAGATAGCAGAAGGCAGATTGGAAAAATTCTTTAAAGAAGTTTGTCTGTTAGAACAGCCATATATAAGAGATGATAAGAAAACAATAGAAGAATTAATTAAGGAGTATATAGCTAAAATTGGAGAAAATATAAAAGTTTCTAGATTTTGTAGATACGAAATAGGAGAGAACTAATTTTAAACTGATTAAGAAGTTTAAACTCTCCTTTTCTATCTATTTCTATTTTTAGAGGGATAAAAATTGACACTAAGATATAAAAGAATTCTTTTGAAACTTTCCGGCGAAGCTCTAATGGGTGATTACAGTTTTGGAATAGACCCTGAGTTTGTAAGTGAGCTGGCATACGATATAAAAGAAGTTTATGAGCTTGGTGTTGAAATTGCTATTGTTGTAGGTGGTGGAAATATATTTAGAGGAATGAATGGCTCTGAGATAGGTCTAGATAAAGCTACAGCTGATTATATGGGAATGTTAGCTACCGTAATGAATGCATTGGCACTTCAAGATATTTTAGAAAGTAAAGGCATACCTACACGAGTAATGTCTGCTATAGAGATGAAGCAGATAGCGGAGCCTTACATAAGAAGAAAAGCTATAAGACATCTGGAGAAGGGAAGAATAGTTATTTTTGGTGCAGGAACAGGAAACCCATTTTTTACAACAGATACTGCAGGTGCATTAAGAGCAACCGAAATAAAAGCAGAAGTTTTTTTAAAGGCGACGAAAGTTAACGGAATATACGATAAAGACCCAGTAAAGTATAAGGATGCAAAACTTATTCCCGAAATAACATTTGATGAAGCTATAAGAAAAAACATAAAAGTTATGGACCAAACCGCATTTACCTTATGTAAGGAAAATAAATTACCAATAATAGTATTCTCAATAAAAGAAAGAGGAAATTTAAAAAGAATAGTTTTAGGGGAAAGAGTAGGCTCAATAGTTAAATAAAAAGCTAATTATCCTTTGATACTATATCTCTTATGTTAAATTTTTGTTTTTTTATCAATTCAATCGAAGTAAAAATCTAATATTTGAATATAACAATCCTACTGTTTAGCCTATTTGACATAATTTTAACTATTAAGATAATATAAACGGAAAAGTAAGGTTTTAAGAGGTTTATAAATTATGGAGTTATGGAAAAAAAGCTTAAAAGAGATTTCTGAATTAATAAATTCTAAAGAAATTAAACCTTCTGAAGTGGTTGAAGCATTTATAAGAAGGACAGAAGAGGTAGAGCCAAAAATAAACTCATATATAACATTTTTAGGAGAAAAAGCTTTAGAAGATGCTAGAAAAAAAGATGAAGAATTAGTTAAAAAGGAAAACAGAGGAAAACTCTTCGGAATACCGATAGCTATAAAGGATAATATTATTACTAAAGATATAAAAACAACCTGTGCTTCAAAAATATTAGAGAATTTTATTCCACCTTACAATGCAACTGTTATAGAAAGGTTAGAAAAAGAAGATTTTATACTTACAGGTAAAACAAACTTAGATGAATTTGCTATGGGCTCCTCAACAGAAAATTCTGCATTCTTTACTACTAAAAATCCTTGGGATTTGGAGAGAGTTCCCGGAGGCTCATCTGGAGGCTCAGCTGCATCTGTTTCAGCAGGTTTAGTCCCTGTAGCTTTAGGCTCGGACACAGGAGGCTCTATCAGACAGCCTGCATCTTTCTGTGGAGTTGTAGGATTTAAACCTACATATGGACGAGTTTCAAGATACGGTTTAGTAGCCTTCGCATCTTCATTAGACCAGATTGGAACATTTTCCAGGTCTGTTGAAGATACTGCTATTCTAATGAATGTTATCTCTGGAAAGGATGAAAAAGATAGCACATCTTCAGATAGAGAAGTCCCAGACTTTACTAATTTTATAGGTAAAGATATAAAGGGAATAAAAATAGGAATTCCTAAAGAATTTTTTCCTGAGACATTAGATAAAGAAATAAAAGAGATAATATTAAATTCAGCCAAGCAGTTAGAGAAAGAAGGGGCCGAGTTAGTGGAAATATCCCTTCCTACATCTAAGTACTCTATAGAAGCCTACTATATAATAGCTCCATCAGAAGCATCTTCCAATTTAGCAAGATATGACGGTGTTAGATACGGATATAGAGCAGAGGATTATAAAGATTTAGAGGAAATGTACTCAAAAACTAGAGATAGAGGTTTTGGAGCTGAAGTTAAGAGAAGAATAATGTTAGGAACTTATGCTCTATCCTCAGGTTATTATGATGCTTACTATCTAAAAGCTCAAAAGGTAAGAGCCTTAATATACTTAGAGTTTATGGAAGCATTTAAAAAAGTTGATTTAATCTTAACCCCAACAACTCCAGATGTTGCATTTAAAATAGGTGAAAAGACAGACAATCCTATAGAGATGTACCTATCGGATATATTTACAGTTTCCGTTAATATGGCAGGATTACCTGCTATAAGTATTCCTGCAGGATTTAAGAACTCTCTACCTGTAGGTTTACAACTTATAGGAAAACCTTTTGATGAGGGAACTGTTTTACAGGTTGCAGATAGATTTGAAAAGATTAATAACTATAATTTAAAGTTTCCAAATCTATAAAAACAAATCATTTTTTCTTTTTTTATTCTTCTTTTTTTTATCTTGCAACAAATTTATTTAAAAACTGGTTTTATTTCCAAGGAGAGATAAAATGTTAAACTCAAATCACAGAAAAATAATAATATTTGGTCTCGGTCTATTTGGAGAAAAACTCTTTAAGTCCTTAGCAGATAGATGGGAGATAATTGGAGTTGATTTAGATAAAGAAAAGATAGAAAAATTAAAAGAAGAATTTCAAAATAATGACCATATTACCCTTATTAATGGAGATGCAAGTAGTATATTAACTTGGAAGAAAATAGATTTTGACAATGTTTCATGTGTAATATCAGCTATCCAAGATACAGATGTTGCACTTGAAATATGTAGAATAGGAAGAGAAAGTTTAAAACTTCCAAAAGAGGTTCAATTTATTGTCCTTTTAATAAAGAATGACAGGAGAGAAGAATTTAAAAATTTTAATGTTGAAATAGTTGATCCTGTTGACATTACAACTAAAACTGTAATATCTCTTGTAGAGAAAAATTTTAGAATTCCACAGAATATAGGTATAGGTAAAGGTGAGCTTGTAGAAACAACTATCTTAGCTAATTCCCATTTAATTGGTAGAGAGTTAAAACATTTTAAATCTACCAGATGGAGAATTGCAGCAATTTACAGAGATAATAAATTCATACTTCCAACAAAAGATACAGCTTTAAAAGTTGGTGATAGAGTTGTAATATCAGGTTATCCTTCCGTTGTAGAGAGTATAGTTAATATTTTTTTAAAAGGTGTCCCCCAGTTTCCTTTGCAGTATGGTAGAGATATATCAGTCCCCTTCTCCCCATTAAATTTAAAAATTATAGAAGAAGCAGAATATTTGAGAAAACATTCTAAAGCACATAGGCTACAGATAGTACCTTGGAAGAAGAGATATAAAAATGTAATTAATAAAGCTGTAGAGAAAATTCTAAAAAATTCCTTTTATGTAATAAAGGAAAAGCCTGTTAAAAGTTATTTAGATTTACTTAACCTAAAAGAAGAAAGTATTGGTGTTGGTGTTATATCATTTGGCTTAACTAAAATAGATAGATTAATTTTTAAATTTCTTAAATTTATTAAATTTTCAAGGCTATACTACAATATTAAATTGAAAAAACTTTTTAGGAAAGCAAATAAACCTTTCTTAGTTTCTAGGGGAAGTTTTCCTTATAGTAAACTTATAGTATCTTTAAATTCTTCTAATCCAGCAATAACATTAGAAATAGGTCTAGAGTTATCTAGAATTTCTAAAATACCTTTAGAGGTAATATATATCACTAAACCAAAGGAGCTTAGAGGAGAAATAGAAAATGAAGAGTTAAGTTTAATAAAAGAGTTAGTTAATGACTTTGGACATATATATAGAACAAATATAGATTTGATAATAAAGGAAGGTAATCCAATTAAAAAGACTATAAGGTATTTAAAAGAAAATAAATATAATAAAGCACTTCTAATATTATCCTTTGATAAAAATCAAGAATTTAGTATATTTAATCCTAATATCCAGTATGAGATAACACTCAAAACAGATATTTCTGTTTTACTAATACCAGCAAAAAAAGAGGTTTTATCAAATGAATACCACTGAAGCTATACTTCTATTAATTATATCTATAGGAGCATTCCTTATACCTTTCATAAGTAAGAGATTAATGCTTCCATCTGCCGTTGGAGAGATAATATTTGGTTTAATACTTGGAATATTTTATAAGGACTATCTATCATCTGAACATTCATCACATATAGTTAAATTCCTAGGAGAGTTAGGGTTTATAATCCTTATGTATTTAGCAGGTCTTGAGCTTGACTTTGATAAATTAAAAAAATTGTCTAAAAGAGAGCTTGGAATATATATTTTAACAATAGCTTCTATTATAGGATTATCATTTTTTACAGTTTTTCAATTTAACCAACCTGTAGTTTATGCTCTAGTATATCTAACTGTTGGAGTAGGTTTATTGTTTTCAGTTTTAAAAGAAACAAAACTATTAAAAACTACTGTTGGACAAACATTACTAATATTAGCTAGTATAGGAGAAATTATAAGTTTATTTGCAATAACATTATTCTCTGTTTTCTCTAAATATGGTTTATCTAGAGAGGGAATTATACATATAATTGAGATTTACCTCTTCTTTTCATTTGTTTATATAATTATCAAACTATTTAAACTTTTTGTTTGGTGGTATCCAGAAAAAGTAGCAAAAATTTTAGGTAAAGAGACAGAAACATCAGAAATAAGTTTAAGGGCTAATTTTATGATTATGTTTATATTTGTAGCTCTTGCCAGTCTGTTAAAACTTGAAACTATTATAGGGGCTTTTATAGGTGGTATGATGGTTGCCCTTTTTCTAAAGGACAAAGAGCATATAGAGAAAAGTTTAAGCTCAATAGGTTATGGCTTTTTAATTCCTATATTTTTCATAGAAGTAGGATTAAGTTTTGATATATTTCAACTTTTACAGTTAGAAATATTGGAAAAAGCATTTTTATTAACAGTTGCTATATTTATAATAAGAATTTTAAGCTCTGTTTTACTACTGTTTGCGAATATAAGTATAAAAGAATTGATACTTGTTCCATTAGGTTTATCAATTCCTTTGACTTTACTTGTTGCAATAGCAACTGTCGGTCTACATATAAATTTATTATCTAAAGAAGATGCCTCAGCTATAATACTAACTGCAGTATTTACAGGATTAATATATCCTTGGTTTTTTAAAATGTTAGTTAGATATCTAAATATAAAGGAAGAAAAAAATGTATAAACTAACCGTATATGATGCAGTATTTACAGTTTTAGACATTGAAACGACAGGTTTAAATACAGATGTAGATGAGATTATAGAGATTGGAGCTATAAAATATCAAGGGAATTTAGAAATAGATAGATTTCATAGCTTAATAAAGCCTCCACAGGCTTTTATACCTAAACATATATCAGAGATAACAGGTATAACTACAGCAATGATAATTGATAAGCCTACTATAGAGGAAGTTTTACCCACATTTTTAGACTTTATAAGGGACACAATATTAGTAGGACACAATATAAAAAAAGATTTAGCATTCTTAAATAGAGATATAGCTAAATTTCTAAATAAAAAAATCAAAAATCCATTTATATGCACAGATAGATTAGCAAGAAGGATTATGCCAGATGTTGACAGTAAATCATTAGTTAATCTTGCAAAAATTTTTAATATTCCTGTAAAAAAACATCACAGGGCTATATACGATACTGAATTAAATCTAGAAATCTTTAAAAAAATGATAGAGTTTTTAGAAGGTTATAGTGTTATAAAGGTTTTAGATATAATTAAATTATCTGAAGGAAAGAAAGTAAATAGAAGAGAAAAAAGGAGAAGATATGTTTAAACTTGGAATTATTGGTGTTGGTAATATGGGAGAAGCAATAATAAAAGGTATAATAAATAAAAAAATATTAAATTCTGACCAAATATTAATTTACGATAAGATAGATGAAAAGGCTAAAAATATATCAGAAAGTTATGGAGTAGGTATAGCAAAATCTGGCTCTTTACTTTCTAAACTTTCAGAAATAATAATTCTTGCAGTTAAACCTCAAGATTTAGAAAAAACAATTAACGAAATAAAGGATAGTCTAACAGAGAATAAGATTTTAATTTCAATTTTAGCTGGAGTGTCTTTAAGTAGAATAAAAAGTTTACTAAATATCAATATACCTGTTATTAGGGTGATGCCAAATACTCCAGCTCTAGTTGGAGAAGGTTCTATAGCCGTAAGTTTTGAGGATAATCTAAATAATGAAAAAAGGGAATATATAAAATCCTTACTTTCAGCTTTAGGTAAGGTTTACGAAGTTGAAGAAAAACTTATGGATGTTATAACTGGTTTATCAGGTAGTGGTCCAGCTTATGTATTTACATTTATTGATGCTTTAGCACAGGGAGGAGTAAAGAAAGGTCTTCCTTACCAGTTAGCATTAGATTTAGCAATTCAAACCGTTTTAGGCTCAGCCAAACTTTTACAGGAGACAGGGGAACATCCTATGATATTAAGGGATAAAGTTAGCTCCCCTGCAGGAACAACGATATATGGTTTACACTCATTAGAAAAACATAATTTTAGAAATGCTGTTATATCTGCAGTTGAAGAGGCTACAGAAAGAAGTAAAGAGTTAGGGAAAAATTAACGGTGTTGAGGACATTATGAATAAATCAGATACTTCATTAATAAATATAGAATGTGATTGTAATAAGCCCATATCTGAAGGAAAAGAATGTTTTCAGTGTGGAATTCCAATTACAGGTAAACCTTTACAGTTTGATATAGACGGAGAAAAAAAAGATTTCTGTTGTTTTGGATGTTATCTAATATATAAAACAACAGGTTTAAGAGGAGAGGAAGGAACTGCTATTGCCTTTCTTGGAAAATTTGGTTTTGGCTTTTTTCTATCAATGTTAGTTTTTATGTTAAGCACATATCTATACGGAGCCCATTTAACTCCAGATGACCCACAAGCAAAGATGTTTACAAACATTATTAAATGGATAATTCTTATTTTAGCTACTCCAGTAATGGCTCTTATAGGTATTCCAATATTAAGAAACGCTATAAACAATGGAAAAATTAACATAAGCACAGATTTATTAGTAGCTTTAGGCTCATTTTCAGCTTACTTTTTATCAGTTTACTCAGTATTAACAGATAAACCCCATATATACTTTGAAACTGCAACAATGATTTTAGTTCTCTTAACATTTGGTAGATATATAGAAACATCCTCCAGAGCAAAAGCATCAAACTTTATGAGAACTTTAATGAGCCTATCTCCAGATAAAGCAGTTATAATACGGAAAGGTAAAGAGATAGAAGTGAAACCTGAAGAAATCAAAGTAGGAGATATAGTTAAAATAACCCCAGGTGAGAAAATTTCTGCTGATGGAGTTATTATAGAGGGAAAAGGTTATGTAGATGAAAGTTTATTAACTGGAGAAACAAAACCAGTTTTTAAAACTATTGGTGATGAACTTTTCACAGGAACGACAAATATTGACGGTGTCTTTAAAATAAAGGTAAACAAATCAGCTAGTGATTGGACTTTAAATAGATTTATAGCACTAATGAAAGAAATTAGAAGCTCCAAAGCTCCCATAAACAGAATTACAGATACGGTAGCCTTTTATTTTCTACCTATAATAATAACAATTGCATTTATATCATCCGCCTATTGGTATGTTAATGAAGGATTTGAAAAAGCATTAATTGTTTTTCTCTCAGTTTTATTAATATCTTGTCCCTGTGCATTTAGTATAGGTGCTCCTTTAGCTCTTTGGGTTGGCTTAAGTGAAGCAATGAAGGAGGGAATAATAATAAAAGGAGCTGATGTTTTAGAAAAATTATCTACAGTAAAGAAAATATTTTTTGACAAAACGGGAACAATTACAGAAAGAAATTTAATAATTACAGATATATATTTAGATGATAAAGATTTAAAGCTAGTTTGCTGTTTAGAAAGTAATTCAGAACATCCTATCGGAAAAAGTATTATTTCTTATTGTAAAGAAAAAGGTTTAGAGTGTGATTTAGAAGTTAAGGATATAAAAGTTCATTTCGGCTATGGAATAGAAGGTTTAGTTGATGGAAAGAAGGTCTATATCGGAAATAAAAAATTTATGGAAAAGTTAGGATTTAATCTTTCTGAAGAACAAAGAAAAATCCTAGAAGATGCTGAAATAGAAGGGAAAATTCCTGTTTTTATTTCCATTGACGGGAATATGAAAGGTTTAATTTTATTTGGACAAAAGATTAAAAAGGAAGCTCCAAAGGCAATAGATGCATTAAGGAAACTTGGGATAAATGTTGCTGTTTTAACAGGTGATACCAAATATTTTGCTGATGTTATTAGGAAGAAATTAAATATAAATGAAGTTTATGCAGAATTACTCCCTGAAGACAAAGTTAGAATAATTGAAGAAGCTAAAAATAAAGGCTTAACAGTTGGAATGGTTGGAGATGGAATAAATGATGCACCAGCTCTAGCAAAAGCTGATATCGGTATAGCTATGGGTTGTGGAACAGATTTAACGAGAGAAAGTGCAAATATAAGCTTATTAAGTGATGACTTAAGAAAAGTTCCATTATCTATAATTCTAGCTAAGAAGGTAAAAAAGGTTATTTACACTAATATATTTTGGGCTTTTATTTACAATGTAATAGGTATAGGTTTAGCTGTAATGGGGAAACTAAGCCCTATATTCTCCGCATTAGCTATGATTTTAAGTAGTGCCTTTGTTATAGCAAACTCCTTAAGAGTAAAAAATTGGTAAAAAGGTTCAATGTAGAAAAAGTTAATGATTATAAAATTAAGATTAATTCCAAGACAGAAATAAATTGATATCCTAAAAAGCTAGATTAACATTTTCAAACTATTTATTAAAAGTTTTAAAGTTTTAAAAGTAATTTTTATTTAAAAGAAAAATAAAATCCCTATTCATTATCAGTATTGGTATAAGTTAACATAAGCTATGGAGCAAAAACATTATTGAAAAGATATTAAATTATTTTCTTTCTATCTATTTTAAAATAAAAATATTTCTTGGAATTTATAAAGTTTAATTATAAAAGATGTTGAATTGATGAATAATTATTGATTTAAATAGTTTTATAGGAAATTAATTTATATGAGTAATAGTACAATTAGAGATGTAGTAGAAAAAATATATAGTTCAGTATAAAAGATAGGGCCCTTGGCACCGACCGACTTTCCCGGCCGGTTGCCCAGCCAGTATCATAGGCGCAGGGGAGCTTAACTGCCGGGTTCGGAATGGGACCGGGTGTAACCTCCCCGCTATGGGCACCAAGGGGATTGGCAATAGAATAAGGAACAGGGGTATATAAGAAGTAATAGGCCAAGCCGCACGGGCGATTAGTACCACTAGGCTACACCCATCGCTGAGCTTCCACCTGTGGCCTATCAACCTGGTAGTCTCCCAGGGCCCTTCAGGCACATAAGTGCGGGAGGCCTGATCTAGAGGTGGGCTTCACGCTTAGATGCTTTCAGCGTTTATCCCGTAGCAGGGTGGCTACCCGGCGCTGCCCTTGGGGGACAACCGGTACACCAGAGCCTGCCCCACTCCGGTCCTCTCGTACTAGGAGTGGCTCCTCGCAAGCCTCCTACGCCCGCGGCGGATAGGGACCGAACTGTCTCACGACGTTCTGAACCCAGCTCGCGTGCCGCTTTAATGGGCGAACAGCCCAACCCTTGGGACCGGCTACAGCCCCAGGATGCGGCGAGCCGACATCGAGGTGCCAAACGGAGCCGTCGATGTGGACTCTCGGGCTCCATTAGCCTGTTATCCCCGGAGTAGCTTTTATCCGCTGATCACACGCCCTCCCACGAGGGACGTGTGGGTCACTAAGCCCCGCTTTCGCGTCTGCTCGACCTGTCAGTCTCGCAGTCAGGCACCCTTATGCCTTTGCACTCTAACGGTGGATTTCCGACCCACCTGAGGGTACCTTTGGGCGCCTCCGTTACTCTTTAGGAGGCGACCGCCCCAGTCAAACTGCCCACCTGACACTGTCCCTGCCGTGGATAACACGGCTAGGTTAGATTATCCACCTGCCCAGGGTGGTATCTCACTGGCGGCTCCACCCCGCCCGGAAGCGGGGCTTCCCAGCCTCCCACCTATGCTGCGCAGGGCAGGCAGATAATCAATGCCAGGCTGCAGTAAAGCTTCACGGGGTCTTTCCGTCCTACCGCGGGTAGTCGGCATCTTGACCGACACTACAATTTCGCCGGGCATCCCCTCGAGACAGTGCGGCGGTCGTTGGACCATTCATGCAGGTCGGAACTTACCCGACAAGGAATTTCGCTACCTTAGGACCGTTATAGTTACGGCCGCCGTTTACCCGGGCTTCGGTTCGCGGCTTGCACCGCTCCCCTTAACCTACGGGCACTGGGCAGGTTTCACACCGCATACATCCTCTTACGAGTTTGCGCAGTGCTGTGTTTTTGGTAAACAGTCGCCGCCGCCTGGTTTCTGCGACCCGCTTCCGCCCCGAAGGACGGCATGCGGGCACCCCTTATCCCGAAGTTACGGGGTCAATTTGCCGAGTTCCTTGAGGGGACTTCACCCGAACGCCTTAGGCTACTAACCCAGCCCATCTGTGTCGATTTGCGGTACGGTCAGTCTAGGTTCGACGGCTACGACGTTATTTCTTGGCAGTGTGGAGTCACCCCCGTTGGCGAGGACAAAGCCTCGCCTCCCCATCATGCCTCAGGCTGAAAGGGGGACGGATTTACCTATCCCCCACCCTAAGCACTTAGAGGAAGCAATCCAAATCTTCCCGGGGGCTATCCTCCTGCGTCACGCCTTAGCCTCCCCTAGACTGGCGCAGGAATATTAACCTGCTTCCCATCGGCTACGCCTTTCGGCCTCACCTTAGGGTACCGGCTAACCCGACCCTGATTTACATTGGATCGGAACCCTTGGGCTTCCGGCGGGCAGGTTTCGCACCTGCCTTCGCTGCTACTCATGCCAGGATTCTCACTACCCTGCAGTCCACGCCTCCTTACGGTAGCGCTTCAACCTACAGGGTACGCTCCCCTACCGCTTGCCAAAGGCAAGCCCACAGCTTCGGTGGCACGCTTAAGCCCCGCTGAATTTTCGGCGCGAAGCTCCTCGACGGGTGAGCTGTTACGCACTCTTTAAAGGATGGCTGCCTCTAAGCCAACCTCCCCGCTGTCTTAGGAGCTTCACATCCTTCCCCACTAAGCGTGCACTTAGGGACCTTAGCTGGTGGTCTGGGTTGTTTCCCTTTCGTCTATGGAGCTGATCCCCCATAGACTCACTGCCCGGCTACCTATCCCGGCATTCGGAGTTTGGTTGGGTTCGGTACCCCTTTCGGGGCCCTAGCCCAATCAGTATCTCTACCTCCGGGAAGGAACGCCGGACGCTGCACGTCGATGCATTTCGGGGAGAACGAGCTATCACGGAACGCGATTGGCTTTTCACCCCTATCCACAGCTCATCCAACGGTGTTGCAGCACCGACTGGTTCGGGCCTCCAGACGGTGTTACCCGTCCTTCACCCTGGCCATGGATAGATCGTTCCGCTTCGCGTCTGCAGCATGCGACTAAGCGCCCTAGTTAGGACTCGGTTTCCCTACGGCTTCGCCTCAAGCGGCTTAACCTTGCCGCATGCCACAACTCCCTGGCTCATTTTCCAAGAGGCACGCAGTCAGGCCTGCCCAAAGGGGCATAGCCCTCCCACTGGCTTGTAGGTCTATGGTTTCAGGTTCTCTTTCACTCCCCTTCCGGGGTTCTTTTCACCGTTCCCTCGCGGTACTATGCGCTATCGGTCAGCCAGGAATATTTAGCCTTACCCGGTGGTCCGGGCAGATTCCCACCACCTTTCACGGGGGCGGTGGTACTTGGGAGCATACCTCAGGGAGACCTGCAGGTTTCGCATACGGGACTTTCACCCTCTATGGTGCAGCATTCCAGCTGCTTCTGCTACCCACAGGTTTTGTAACTCCCCGAGGGGCTGGCAGACCCCTCCAGGTATGTCCCACTACCCCCAGCGGGCTAAGGCTGCCACCATGGCACCCGCTGGGTTTGGGCTATTCCCCTTTCGCTCGCCGCTACTCAGGGAATCGCATTCGCTTTCTTTTCCTCGGGCTACTAAAAGGTTTTACTTCGCCCGGTTCGGCTCCCGCTGAAAGCGGGATACCAGCCTATCGGCTGGTGGGTTTCCCCATTCGGGAATCCACGGATCATAGCCTGCTTGCGGCTCCCCGTGGCTTATCGCAGCTTGCCACGCCCTTCATCCCTTCTGGCTGCCGAGGCATCCACCATAGACCCTTAGCAGCTTGGCCTACTCTTACTTCTTAAACTCTCTGTCTCTTATTCTATTGTCAAGTAGCCACTTCTCAAGTGGGTTATATATTATATGCTCTTTTTTATTTTTGTCAAGTTTTTATCTATGGAGACGAGGGGATTCGAACCCCTGACCTTCTGCGTGCAAAGCAGATGCTCTCCCAGCTGAGCTACGTCCCCTTATTGAGTGGGCCTTGGTGGACTCGAACCACCGACCTTACCCTTATCAGGGGTACGCTCTAACCATCTGAGCTAAAGGCCCCTCAGCAAAATCTACTTAGCAGTTGGATAGGAGAGCCAAATGTGCTTTTTTTAATTTTAAATTGTGATTATAATTTTCCCTTTAAAGGAGGTGATCCAGCCGCAGGTTCCCCTACGGCTACCTTGTTACGACTTCGCCCCAGTCGCCGGGCCCATCATCGGCCCCTGCCTCCGGCCCAAAAGGGCCGGTTAGCCCGGGGACTTCCGATGGACCCGACTCCCGTGGCGTGACGGGCGGTGTGTACAAGACCCGGGAACGTATTCACGGCGACATTGCTGATTCGCCATTACTACCGATTCCGCCTTCATGGGGGTGAGTTGCAACCCCCAATCCGCACCACGACAGGGTTTTTGGGGTTTGCTCCGCATTGCTGCTTCGCTTCCCATTGTCCCTGCCATTGTAGCGCCTGTGTAGCCCAGGGCATAAAGGGCATACTGATCTGACGTCATCCCCTCCTTCCTCCGGCTTATCGCCGGCAGTCCCCTGTGAGTACCCGGCATTACCCGCTGGTAACACAGGGCAAGGGTTGCGCTCGTTGCGGGACTTAACCCAACATCTCACGACACGAGCTGACGACGACCATGCACCACCTGTGCGGCGCGGTGCCCCCGAAGGGGCACCTAGTGACCTTTCGGCCACGACACA
>JALSPY010000060.1 GCA_026985705.1 Hydrogenothermaceae bacterium
AATTGACATACCTATACCGGTTCCACATATTAGTATTCCTCTATCTACTTCGCCATTAGCAACTGCTTTTGCCACCCTTTCAGCATAGATTGGATAATCTGTCCTCTCACTTGAATAAGTTCCTTTATCTATAACCTCAAAACCTTTTTCCTCTAAATACTTTTTTATCATTTCTTTGTATTCAAAACCTGCATGGTCACTTCCAATGGCAACCTTCATCTACCATACCTCCTTTTATCAAATTTTTTTAAATTTCATTTCCAAAATAAACTTAACTTTGTGTGTTATTGAGCTGATAATAAATCCTAAAACTAAACTTATAATAATTACAGAGATGGCATATAGATAAGGTTCACTTAAAGCAAAATCGGAGATAGGATTATGAGCTACATGTAGACCTGTCTTTTCTTTAGGTTTATCAAATATCAACTGATAAAAACTTATAATTGAAACTGTAGAAACTATTATTGCCATTATTAATTTGGTGATGTTTTTATTTAATCTCTGTCCAAATGCTGCTCCAAATACTGCACCGATGGAAGAACCTATCATAAGTATTAAAGCTAAAACTATATCAACGCCATTATTAACTACACTATGGAAGAATGTTAGATATGATGTAATGAATATCATTTGAAATAAACTTAGTCCTACTGCTTTTTCTACAGGATACTTAACTAAATACATTAAGGCTGGTATTACAACGAAACCACCACCAACCCCCATTACAGCGGCAAGAAAACCTGAAATAAATCCTATTCCTAAAGGAACTAAAACAGATATTTCAGTTAAGGCAAATCTCATTTTAAAAGGTAAATTTTCAATAAGCTTATCAAAATTACCTTTTTTCTCTTCTTTTTTACTAGTAAGAATATCTTTAAACATAGTTATTCCAGTAAAAGCCAAATAAAACGCATATAGAGATAAAACAAATGTTCTAAAATGTCCTGCATCTTCTAATGTTTTAGCTAATATAACTCCCAATCCACCTCCAATAAAACCACCTATTATCAGAACAATTCCCATTTTTATGTCAATATTCTTTAGTTTAAGATGGGATATAAATCCAGATACTGTAGCTCCTACCATCTGTGCCACAGATGTCCCAACAGTCGTGATAGGTGGTATACCTATCTTAATTAAGGCAGGATTTAATATTATTCCTCCACCAATTCCAAGTAAACCAGATAAAAAACCTACAACTAAACCTAAACCTAAAATCACAAATATATTTACATAAGTATTCGCAATAGGTAAATAAATTTCCAATTAGTCATCTCCTTATTTTACATAGATTTAGAATTTTTATTATAAATCAAGATAAGAAAACAGACTTAAAGTTCGGTAATATTTAAATTTTGCTATAATTTCTATATTACTTTGAGGTTTTAAAAAAGTTTTGTTAGAGGAGTAAGATGATAAACTTAAAAAGAGCGTTCCCAATAATTACTTTCTTTCTGTTTATGTTCTATATAGTAGCTTGTAATAGTAGTGGAAATGATAAGTTTAAAGTTAATCCGGAGGATAAGATACAAGAAGCTTTAAAAAATAAAAAATATTTAATGGTGATAGTAGAAAGTGCAGATTGTAGATACTGTGAAAAATTAAATAAAGAAATTTTGTCAAATCAGACTGTAAAAGAAAAGTTAATAAAAAATAATGTTGTTGTAGCTATTGTTAATGCATATGGACAAAGAAAGATAACTGACCCTACAACTAAGAAAGAGATGGAAGAAGAAGCGTTTGCTTTAGCCTACAGAGTTCAAGGATTTCCAACAATAATACTTTTTGACCCTTCTAAGAATTATGAAATGCTAACTTACATAAACGGATATATACCAAAAAAGGATTTTGTTAATCTTTTAGACTTTGTAGGTAGTGGATGTTATAAAAAAACTGATTATGAAACATTTATAAGAAATAATAAGAAATGTTAAAGGGGAATGTTAATGAGAATTGTAAGTGGTATGAGACCAACTGGAAAACTCCATCTAGGTCATTACTTTGGTGTTTTAAAAAATTGGCTTAAATTACAGGAAAATAATCAATGTTTTTTCTTTATAGCTGATTGGCATGCTTTAACTAACAAATATAAAGAAACAGACAGCTTGAAGAAAAATATAGAAGATATGATTATAGATTGGTTATCTGTAGGTTTAAATCCAGAAAAAAATATTCTTTTTATACAGTCTCAAGTTAAACAACATGCAGAACTATCTTTGCTTTTTAGTATGATAACCCCAAAAAGCTGGTTGGAGCTTAACCCTTCCTATAAGGACTTAAAATTTAATCTTTACTATCAATATTTAAAAGATTTTCTATTAGGAAAAAATATAAAAGTTTTACAAACACCACCACCTAAATCTTTAGATGAGGCTTTAGAAGAAGCTACAGGAAAACAAAAAAATAAGATCTTTGACGAACATTTAAGGGAGCTATTTTTTAAAGCTTTTTACAATCAGAAGGGAATAGATTTTAAAGGATTAAAAGAAAGGTTAATTTTACTTGGAGTAAATAAAAAGGTTGTTGAAGAAGCATTAAAAAACTTAGAAACTGGAGATATAGGAAAGGATATAGACACCGTAGGATTTTTATCTTATCCAGTTTTACAGGCAGCGGATATTCTAATATACAAAGCTGATGCTGTTCCTGTAGGGGAAGACCAGCTACCACATATTGAACTTACAAGGGAGATAGCTAGAAGATTTAATAACCTGTATGGAAAAACATTCCCAGAGCCTAAACATATCTTAACAGAGGAAGCTAAACTGTTAGGTATAGATGGAAGAAAGATGTCCAAATCTTATAACAATGCTATATATCTGTCTGAAGATAGTAAATCTGTAGAACAGAAAGTTTTAATGATGAAAACCGACCCTCAAAGAGTTAAAAAGACCGATGCTGGAAATCCTGATGTTTGTATAGTTTTCAGTTATCATAAGTTGTTTACTCAAGAGGAAACTATAAAAGACATAGATAATAAATGTAGAAAAGCTAAAATTGGCTGTGTAGAGTGTAAAAAAATTCTTGCGAAAAATATAAATCAGTTTTTAGAACCTATTCGTAGTAATAGAGAAGATATTAGGAAAAATATAGATAGTTATATAGATATTTTTAAAGAAGGCTCAAAGAAAGCTTCAGAAGAAGCAGAGAAAACAATGGAAGAAGTTAGAGAAAATATGAAACTTTGGGAATTTTAATCTATACTTAATTTAAAATATTGGAATTTGAGGTTATACTTATGGCATTAAGTGAGAAAAATTTAGAAAAAATGCTTGAAGAAGAATTAAAAGAAGATTTAGAAAAATTACTTAAGGAAGAACTAGAAGAAAAGGATATTCTAGACATAGAGAGATATGAAATAGAGGTTAATCTAATTCAACCACCTATATTTTCTGTTTATGAAGAGTTTAAAAGAGGCAGTATATATATACCAAAATTTCAAAGATTATACAGGTGGAATATATATAAAGCTAGCAAATTCATAGAAAGTATCCTATTGGGTTTACCTATTCCTCCTATTTATGTTTATCTAGATAAGGATAATAGAAAGGTAGTAATAGATGGACAACAGAGACTACTTACAATTTATTTCTTTAAAGAAGGAAAAATACCTCAAGATAATGAGTATATTAAAGTTAACACAATAGAAGAACTAAAAGAATTAATGTCCACTAGACCTGAAAAGTTTCAAGATTTTAAATTGTTAAATGTAAAGGAAGAATGGGAAGGTAAAAGTTATGAAGATTTAGATGAAAAGGATAAAAACTGGTTTGACTTTAATTATTCTATTTGGATTACTAAAATTTCACAAAATAAACCTGAAGAAGATGATATTTCAAGTGCATTTTATATCTTTGAAAGATTGAATACAGGTGGTGAACTATTAACTAATATGGAATTAAGAAGAGCTTTATTTTATGGAAATGGAAATTTTGTAAGTTTACTAGAGGAAATAAATGAGAAAAAAGAGTGGAGGAAGATTTTAGGAAAGAAAGAACCTGAACCTAAACTATTAGATGTAGAAATCCTTTTAAGAGTGCTATATCTTTCTCAAAATTGGAGAAATTTTAGGGAACCGATGAAAGAAAGATTAAATAATTTTATGAGACAAAATAGTAATTTAGATA
>JALSPY010000061.1 GCA_026985705.1 Hydrogenothermaceae bacterium
TTAGTTGGAAATTCTCTTAAGAATGCTTTAGAAGATTTATAAGAACAATGTTCACTCCATAACGCTCCAAATATCCCAAGCTCAACTTCATTTGGTTCTCTTCCTATAAGTTTAACTATTCTTTTATACTCTTCTAAATTTAAACCATGTGCAGATAAAATCTTTTCTTCCATAAATACACCTCATAATAAAAATCTTTATTAAAAATATTTTATAGAAAAATAAATGACGATATTCTTACTTTAAGATAGTTAGATTTTATATTTTTATATTTTTATAAACTCTAATTTCCAATTAAAACCTTAAGAATAACTTAAAACTATAAAGCTAAAATAAAAAAGTGAATTTAACTCAAAAAACCTTTTAAAGAAACAACCTTAATATTCTCAATTCCCATATACTTTAATCTAATAAAAGTTATTTCTATTTTTTCCCTGACTTTTTTCAAAAAGGATTGTTTTCTTCTTTGTTTATTTTGACACAAAAGCCAAATTTTATAAAAACCTACTTTTTCAAATACCTTCTGTTGAAAAGTTTTTCTTCCTTATATTTATAGAATTATCTAGATAATGTTTTCTTTTTGGATTTTTCACGGAAATTTTTCCTTCCGTATTCCTTATATAAAGCTCTTCGTTTTTCTTAATTAAACTTTACATTTTTAACTGTATAGTATTATTTATTTTATATTAATAAGCCCTTTGACTGATTATCATAGAATTTACCTTTTTTGAGTATTCTAAAAAAATTGTATTATAATTTCATTTAATCCAGAATTTAAGGAGTTAAAAAAATGGAAAATGTTAAGAGAATTAACACACCTCTAACAGATGAGACTATAGAAAATTTAAAAGTTGGAGATAGAGTTTTACTTAATGGAGTTATATATACAGCTAGGGATGCAGCTCATAAAAGAATGTTAGAAGAGTATGAGAAAACTGGGAAACTACCATTTGATATAAAGGGACAGGTTATATATTATGTAGGTCCTACTCCACCAAAACCGGGACAGGTTATAGGTTCAGCTGGTCCAACTACAGCTTACAGAATGGATAAATACACTCCTAAACTTTTAGAGTTAGGTTTAAAGGGAACAATTGGTAAAGGATGGAGAGGTAAGGAAGTTAAAGAGGCATTAAAAAAGTATAAAGCTGTATACTTTGCCGCATTTGGAGGATTAGCTGCTTTACTATCTAAACATATTGTAGAAGTTGAGATGGTCGCTTATGAAGATTTAGGAACAGAAGCTATAAGAAAACTTACAGTTAAAGATTTTCCTGTAATAGTTGCAAATGATATTTATGGCGGAGATATTTTTGAGGAAGGACAAAAAAAGTATAGAGAGCTAGATGTTTTAAGTTTGTAAAGGATTAGAAATGGAAAAGATAGAAAAAGTTATAAATAAAATAAGAAGTGAAAACCTTTCTTCTTTTTTCTTCAGCTCATATTCTAATGTTTTTTATTTAACTGGCTTTAGCTCTACAAATGCATTTGTGTTATTAACTGAAAAAAAGAGATATTTTTTTACGGATAACAGATACTACTTGGGAGCAAAGAAAAAACTAAAAGATTGGGAAGTTTTCCTAATTGAAGGATTAAATGATTTAAAAGAAAAACTAATATCTTTAGGTGGTAATAGAATAGGATTTGAGAAAGATAAAACCACAATTTCTTTTTATGAAAATCTTATTACTAATTCCGATTTAGATAAAAAACTTATTGGATATGACGGTTTTTTAGATGAGATTAGAGCTATAAAAACAGAGGAAGAAATAAATATAATAAAAAAAGCAGTAGAAAAAACTGATGATATTTTTAAGTATATTGTAAACAATATAAATAGTTTTTCTACAGAGTTAGATGTTAGAAGAGAAATTGTAAATCAAATATTTCTGAAAAATGGAGAAGGAGAAAGTTTTCCAGCAATTGTAGCCTCTGGTGAAAATTCAGCAATACCACACTATCAAACATCAGACATTGAAATAAAAAAAGATGCTCCTTTACTTATAGATATGGGTATGAAGTATAAAGGCTACTGTTCAGATTTTACTAGGACAGTTTTTATTGGATCTGTTCCTCAAAAATTGAAAGATATTTATGAAATAGTAAAAGAGGCTAACATTGAAGCTACAAACATTGTAAAGGAAGGTATTACAGCTAGAGAGGTTGATTTAAAAGCTAGAGAGTTAATAAAAAGGTATGGATATGGAGATTACTTTATCCACTCTACGGGACATGGAATAGGTATAGATATACATGAATTTCCTAGAATATCCTACAAATCTGATACAGTTTTAAAGGAAGGGATGATTTTCACTATAGAACCGGGGATATATATAAAAGGATTAGGAGGAGTTAGATTAGAAAATGTTGTTTTATGTAAAAAGAATAAAGCAGAAGTATTAACTAAAACTTCCCTTGATTTAATAGAAGTTTAAATTTTTTTAAATCTTCCTCTGTATCAATTCCAACTGTTTCCTCTTTTGCTACGATAACCTTTATTTTGTATCCGTTGTATAAAAATCTTAACTGCTCTAGTCTTTCCACTTCCTCTATAGGAGAAGGTTCCAATTCATAAGAAAACTTATAGAGTATCTCCTTTTTATATCCATAAATACCTATATGTTTATATACCTTTATGCTTTTCGTCATCTCATTAAAGGAAATATCTCTTGGGAAAGGAATTGGACTTCTAGAAAAGTAAAGGGCATAGTTGTCCTTATCTAAAACTACTTTAACTATATTGGGATTTTTAAAATCTTCTTCCTTATCTATAGGATAAGCTAATGTTGTAATATCCTCATTCCTTAAAACATTTGCTAAATTCTCTATATCTTCAACATTTACTAAAGGCTCATCCCCTTGGACATTTATAATATCCTCATCCTCTATATACTTTAAAACATAGGCTATTCTATCAGAGCCACTTTTTATATTTTCAGGAGTTATAAATATATCAATATCTAGGCTCTTTAAAGCTTCTTTTATTCTTTCACTATCAGTTGCAACTATAACTTTATCTATGTTTTTAGCATTTAAACAGTTTTCAACAGTCCATCTTATTATAGGTTTACCATTTACTTCTATCAAAAGTTTGTTAGGTAGTCTAGAGGATTTTTCCCTTGCAGGTATAACAATAGTAGCCATTCCCTCTAACCTTTAAACATTTTCCTCAGAGCATAGAAATCTACCACAGTTTGGACAGATAAAAAGTTTTTCTGGATTTTTCAGAATATCACTGTAAAGTCTAGGAGGTAAAACCATAAAACATGCAGGACATACATCATTATCAACTATAGCTATAACAATACCATCACTAGCTTTACTTTTTATTAATTCATATTTAGATATAAATTGAGGGTCTATCTCTTTAGCTAAATTTTCTCTTAAACTCTTTAAATCCTCTAACTCTCTCTTTGATTTTTCCAAATCTGAATTTTTCTTTTCAATCTCCTCGTCAATTTCCTTTAATTTTTCATTAATCTCCTTCTCTAAACTCTCTTTTTCTTTCTCTAAATTTTCTAATTTTTCCATTATTTCCAGTATATTATCTTCTATATTTAAAATTTCTTTCTCTAAGATAGCTTTCTGCCTCAAAAGTTCTCTATATTCGTGATTAGTTTTCACATTGTTTAGACTTAACTCTATCTTTTTTATTTTGTCCCTTTTCTCTTGAATATCTAACTCTTTATTCTTTTTTTCGATGTTAAGATCCTTTAATTTTTCCTTTATACTTTCAAGTTTTTTTAATTCTTCTTTTTTCTGTTCCTCCAATTTTTTTATCTCTATAGGATACTTAGAGATTTTCCTTTCAAGTTGATATATTTTCTTATCTATATCCTGTAATTTTAAAAGTTGTCTTATTATTTCTCTTTCCATCCTACTTATTCCTCTAAAAGAATAACTCCAAATTTAACTGTAATCTTATTAAAAAAATTAGTCAAGATGGTATATTGATTTAGTACATAGGGAACACCTAAAAATAAAATTTTAATACTTTTCATAAGCAACTTCATCCAAAGTTCCAAAGCCTAATGCACAATGTGGTCTTATAAAATTGTAAATCCTTAATTATTTCAGAATTGATATAAAAAATTTTTGAATAA
>JALSPY010000062.1 GCA_026985705.1 Hydrogenothermaceae bacterium
AATAGCAAAACCAAGGGGAAATAAGACAGGGAAATTGCTTTTTATTTTTGGTACTATTGTAAATAGTATTTTGAAGAAGTAGTTAAATATAGAACACACAAGACATAGGTTTCCTGTCAACTTTCAAGGGAACTTATTATCTGGACTAGTTGTGTATTGTTTTGGAGATAAGAAGCCTTATATTGATATTTCCATCTTTGCAAATAATTTCATTATTCTACTTTAATTTTAGAATTTGCGTTAGATTAAAAATAAAGATTTCACTTATATTTTTAAATTAAAATTCATAATAAAATACTCCTAATTTCAAGACAAAAATGAATTGCTACTCTAAAGAGCAAGGTTTTAAAATATTTATAAATATTTTTAAGGAGAATAAGAAAAGAAATAATAAAAAAGATATAAATCTTCTAATATTTATTAGAAATAATTTCTGTTGATAGTGTTAAGGAGGTTAGATAAAAAAGTTGGATGATAATTTGAGAAAGAGTTTAGAAAAACAGTTTAATAAATTCTATACTGAAAGGATAGAAAATTTAGTTTTAAAGAGTATCAATCAAAATAATATAGAGGATAAAACACAGATAACATTAAACCAGCAGGAATTATATGAAGACTGGTTTGAAAATATAGAGAATGCCACTTTACCAAATCTAGAAAAAGTTGAGGAAAGTTTCCATAAAGATGGTGTTCATGTAAAGCTTATATACTCAATAGAAACTGATAAAGCTAAACATATAAGAAAAATAAAAATAAAAAGTAATGGAAAAGTAGATATTAATAACTTCATCTTTATAAACAAAGAGATAAATGGAAAAATCTTTGAAGTGAAAATTGAGTATGATATTTATGGAAATTTAACATTTTACTTTATTGAAAAAAGGTAGGATTTAGAAATGGAAAAAAGCTTTGGGAATTTTAAAGGTATTTTAATAATAGGTCTAGGGTTAATAGGTGGCTCTCTCGCTTTAAATCTAAAAAAGGAGGGATTTAAGGGGAAAATTTTTGGTTTCGATTTGGTTCAGAATAGAATAGACTATGCAAAAGAGAAGGGAATTATAGATGATGGGTTTACACAGTTTGATAAAATTCCTTGGGAAGAGATAGATTTGGTGGTAATAGCTTCTCCTTTAAGAACATTCACAGATATAGCTAAAAATATTAAAAATTTTCTAAAGGAAGGAAGTTTAATAACTGATGTTGGAAGTGTAAAGGGAGAGTTAGTAGAGAAATTAGAGAGAATGTTTAAACCTTTCAAGTTTATAGGTGGACATCCTATAGCTGGGACAGAAAAGGAAGGTGTAGAGAATGCAGTAGAAGGTCTATTTAAAGGGAAAAAGTTTATTATTTCAACTAACTATGATAGTGATGATAAGGATATAAAAAGAATAAAAAAACTTTGGGAAGATTTAGGCTCAAAAGTGGAATTTATGACCCCTGAAGAGCATGACTTTATATTTGCCTCTGTATCCCATCTCCCACATGCAGTAGCATTTGCAATGATAAATACCCTTGTTGAGCTTTCAGATAAATCAAATATAGATTTATTTCTATATCCCGGAGCTGGATTTAGGGATTTTACAAGGATAGCGGCAAGCTCCCCTGAAATATGGAAGGATATATTTTTAGAAAATAAGGAAAATCTAATAGAAACTATTGAAGTTTATAAAAATGTTTTGGATAAACTAAAGTGTTTAATAGAAGAAGAAAATGAAGAAGGTTTGAGGGAATATATCTCCCAAAGTAGAAATAGAAGGATTAAGCTTGATGAATAAAAAAGAAAATTGTCCCAAGTGTAAAGGTTTAGGATGGATAAGGACAAGGAAAGGAGTAATAAAGTGTGATTGTGCTTATTTGAATATTACAAACACTATTTTCCATAGAATGAATATCCCTAGAAGATACAGAGAAAAGGACTTTAATAATTTTCAGATTATAACTGATGAGCATAAAAAAGTATTAAAAAAATTAAATGAATACATTATGTCAGATAAAATCTTTGAAGGTAATGGACTTTTTCTTTATGGAAGACCGGGAGTTGGTAAAACCCATTTGGCTGTAGCTATATTAAAGGAACTATTTAAAAAAAGAAAAGTTGTAGGTCTGTTTTACGATACAAGAACACTTTTATTTGATTTAAAGGCTACATTTGATGGTAGTAGCTCTGGAAGGGAGATATTAGATGAGGTGGTTAAAGCTCCCATTTTAGTTTTAGATGACTTAGGAAGTGAAAGACTTTCAGATTGGGCTAGAGACATTCTCCATTATATTATTGTTAAAAGATACAATGAACTCTTGCCGATAATAATAACATCAAATATAGATATATCTGGGAAAAGTGATACTATTTTTGAGGATACATTAGAAGAAAGGATGGGTAGCTCCATAGCTTCACGGATTTTTGAAGTATGTGAAAAAGTGGAAGTTAAAGGAGATGATTATAGAAAATCTACGCTAAGTCAATTAGAAAAAGAAACTAATCTAAAATTAACAAAATTAAAGGAGTTAAAAATTGAGAAAGGCAGAAATAAAAAGAGAAACCAAAGAAACACAGATAGAGGTTAAAATTAATTTAGATGGTAGAGGTATATATAACATTGACACACCAATAGGTTTTTTAAATCATATGATAGAAACATTTTCAAAACATTCTTTAATTGATATTGAGCTTTTAGCCTCTGGAGATACACATGTAGATTTTCACCATACCGTTGAAGATGTAGGAATAGTTTTAGGCATGGCTGTAAAGGAGGCTCTAGGAGATAAAAAAGGTATATACAGATTTGGCGAGGCTATGGTTCCAATGGATGAAACTTTATCTCTATGTGCTATAGACATATCTGGAAGACCACTTCTTGTTTACGATGATTTAGGATTAAAAGGAAAAATTGGAGATTTTGATTTTGAATTAATGGAGGAACTATTTAAAGGTTTTACTTTGTCTTCAAGTATGACTGTTCATCTAAAGGTTTTATATGGAAAAAATTTACATCATATAGCAGAAAGTTTAACTAAAGCATTTGCTAGAGCTTTAAGAAGAGCAATAGAGATAGATAAAAGAAGGGAAGATACTCCCTCAACAAAGGGAGTTTTATAAGTTTTCATTATCGTATATCTCTACAATTTCTCCGTTTTCTTCTACCTTTCCAAAAGGTCTTTCATATGAAGAGTAATAGTAAGGTGTGTAAGCTCTAAATTCAGCGGCACAGGTATCAACGACTTTGTAAGAAACAGGAATTCTTCTTTCTCTAATCTTTTCCTCTGTAGTTTTCAATAACCTTGCTAATTCTCTATCTGAAAAGCCCCAAAATTTAGCTTTTTCTAGCTCCTCATCGGTTATGGTTGCCAATGTTTTTGTGGCTAAATCTTTCTCAAAGTCTATAATTTCCTTTATCTGATTTAAAAACCATCTATCTATTGAAGACATTTTGTAAATATCCTCAACTGTATAACCCCTTCTGAAAGCCTCTGCTATATACCATAGTCTATCTGGATTGGGATTAATTATTTTAGATTTAACTTTTTCATCATCTTCATTTTCCAATCCAATATAGAAACCATATCTACCAAGCTCTAAACTTCTTAATGCCTTTTGAAGACTTTCTTTAAAAGTCCTACCTATAGACATTACTTCCCCAACAGATTTCATCATTGTTGTTAATGTTTTATCTGCCTCTGGAAATTTAGCAAAATCAAATCGTGGTATTTTTACAACAACATAATCTATAGTTGGCTCAAATGATGCAGGAGTTTCTTTAGTTATATCATTAGGTAGCTCATCTAAAGTGTATCCTACAGCTAATTTAGCAGCAATCTTAGCTATTGGAAAACCTGTAGCCTTTGAAGCTAAAGCTGAAGACCTAGAAACCCTCGGGTTCATCTCTATAACATAAAACTCTCCTGTTTCTGGATTTTGTGAAAACTGAACATTAGAGCCTCCAGTCTCAACTCCTATTTCTCTAATAACAGCGATAGAATAATCTCTAAGCATTTGGTATTCCTTATCTGTTAATGTCATCGCAGGGGCAACTGTGATACTATCACCTGTATGAACCCCCATAGGGTCTAGATTTTCT
>JALSPY010000063.1 GCA_026985705.1 Hydrogenothermaceae bacterium
TTTAACTGAATTTATATTTCCACCATGTCCATTTATAAATATAATTTTTTTAAAACCATGTGATAAAAGAGAAAGAATAATATCTCTTATGAGCTGTATATATACTAAAGGTGAAACAGTTATTGTTCCTGCAAATGCCATATGATGTTGAGACATACCATAAGGTAAAGTTGGAGCAACAAGTATATTTAATCTTTTTCCAACTTCCTTAGTTATCTCTTGAGCTGTAATAAAATCTGTTCCAATTAATCCATATGAGCTATGCTGTTCTGTTGAACCTATCGGAACTAAGATTATATCCTTCTCCTTTAGATAGTTTTCAACTTCCTCAAAAGTCAAGTTTTCCAGAAGCATATTTTCCCCCTATATCTGTTTTTCTTTTAATGTAAGGGTTATATTCTCTGCCAGTTTTGAAATAGTTTCCTCTCTAAGTTTGTTATCTTTTATCTTAGCAACTAAAAAGTTTCCAAAATGGAGATAATGGGTTATTACAAGTCTGTTGTGAAATTCAGTTAAAGATTTAATCGTTTCTGAATACATCTTTACAAAGATTACCGCTACAAAATTAGAAAGGACAGCTCCTGTAGAGCCTAATACTCCAACTAATACCTTCTCTGAAAATTCGTTTAAAGGTGCTCTGAATATTAAATAAAAGGCAACTCCTATAAATATAAACCCTGCAAATATACTAACTATACCTACTATAAATATTAACCTACTGTGGTTTAAGGTTTGGTCGTAATATTTTTTCAATTCTAATTGATGAAGTCTAAAGAGCTTTTCTGCTCTTTCCTCTAATGAGGTATCATCTATAGATAGAAGGTCTATCTCATTCTGTATCTCAAATATCTTCTGTTCTATATCCTGTGGATAGTATTGGATAGCTTTACTAAACAGTATTACACTGTAAAAAATTATCACTAATGCTAAAAATATTCCAACCTCTCTCTGTAAAAAGATTTTTAAAAATGCAATATAAACAATAAAGGCAAGGGAGAGCAAAGCTAAAGCTGCAGAGAGATAGTATCTTCTCTTCTTTGTAAATTCTTCCCTTTCTTTATTTAATCTTTCTAATTGGCTCTCTAAAAACTCTTTCTTTCTTTTAAAAGTTTTATTTAACAATCTATTCCCTAATAGATATATTTTTCTCTTTTTTATAATTTATAGCCGCTTTGACAAAATCAACAAATAAAGGATGAGGATTTAAAGGTTTACTTTTAAACTCTGGATGAAATTGGCAGGCTACAAACCATCTATGATTTGGAAGCTCTATTATTTCTGCTAAATTTTTTTCCTCATAAATTCCAGAAACGACTAATCCTTTTTCCTCTAAAATAGGTCTATACTTAGGATTAAACTCATACCTGTGTCTATGTCTCTCATATATAACAGGTTCTCCATAAATTTTTCTTACCTTTGTTCCTTCCTTTAAAACACATTTATAAGAACCTAATCTCATCGTTCCACCTTTCTTATCTATATTCTTCTGCTCTGGCATAAGGTCTATAACTGGATGGGGAGTGTTTTCATTAAACTCTGTTGAATTGGCTTTTTTTAAACCTGCAACATTTCTGGCAAACTCTATAACTGCAACTTGCATTCCTAAACATATTCCAAAGTATGGGATGTTATTCTCCCTTGCAAATTTAGCAGTTAAGATTTTCCCTTCAACTCCCCTCTCTCCAAACCCACCGGGAACAAGTATCCCATCTATATTTCCTAATTTCTCTCCAATATTATCTTCTGTTAACTCATCAGAGTTTATCCATTTAAGATTTACTTTTACTTTATTAACTATTTGGGAATGGTTAAAAGCTTCTATTATGCTTTTATAAGCATCCTTTAACTCTGTATACTTACCAACGATAGCTACATTAACACTATCTTTTAAAGAGTTTAAACTTTCTATAATACTTTCCCAATCTTTTAAATCTGGTTCTCTATACTCTATATTTAAATATTTAGCGATAACTTTATCTAAATTTTCTTTCTTTAAATATAAAGGTAGTTTGTATATTGTATCTATATCAGGAGCTGAAAAAACTGAGTTTTCATCAACATTTGTAAAGAGAGCTAACTTTTTCTTTATACTTGTTGGTAGAGGTTTTTCTGCTCTACATATTAATATATCTGGTTGTATTCCTATTGCCCTTAACTCTCTAACTGAATGCTGAGAAGGTTTAGTTTTTAATTCACCTGCAACTTTTACATAGGGAACATATGTCAAATGTATAAACAGTGTATCTTCTTTTGGTAATTTTAAAGCTAATTGTCTTATTGCTTCTAAAAATGGTAAACTTTCCATATCTCCAACAGTCCCACCTATCTCAATAAGTGCAATATCTATATCATTGGAAACAACATCTTCTATACTTTTAATAATCTCATTGGTGAAGTGGGGAACAACCTGAACTGTCGCTCCGAGGAACTCTCCTTTTCTTTCTTTTTCTAAAAGTCTGAAATATAGCTTTCCAGCTGTCATATTATTTTTTTTAGATAAAACTACATTTGTAAATCTTTCATAATGACCTAAATCTAAATCTGTTTCTCCACCATCTTCAGTTACGTAAACTTCCCCATGTTGATATGGGTTCATAGTCCCTGGGTCTATATTTAAGTAAGGGTCTAACTTTAAAAAGGTTATTTTATATCCCATTTTTTCTAAAAGGGTTCCTATACTTGCAGAAGTGACACCTTTTCCTAGAGAAGAAAGAACACCTCCTGTTATAAATATAAATTTCCCCAATTTAACCTCACCGTAAGATTTTGTTTTAGTGGGCTTATTAGATAAATATTTTACTAATTTTAGTAAATTAATTTTTTAAGAAATTAAATCTTCTAAAAAGTCCATATCTAAAATTTCTATTTTATTTCTTTCAGTGTTTATGAAACCTTCCTTTTTCCATTTACTCATTATCCTTATTGCAGTTTCAACGGTTGTCCCTGTCATTTCTGCTAAATCTTGTCTTGTAATAGGAGCTTTTATAACTACTCTATCTCCTTCCTCTTTCCCTATTTTTCTAGCAAGCTCTAAAAGAATGCTTGCTATTCTTCCTTCTACCTTTTCAGCTGCTAAACTTTTTAATCTGTCATATGCTTCCAAAACCATTTTTGTTGCTTCACATGTAATTCTGACAGCTAAAGCGGGATATTCAGTTAAAAGTCTTAGGAAATCTGTATTTGATATATGTAAAACCTTAGCATTAGTCAAAGCTTGAGCTGTATATGTGCTTGAAGGTCTATTTTCCCCTAAAACTAACCAACCGAAAACATCTCCCTTTGTTGCCAATCTAACTATTACAGTTTTACCATCTGTAGTTTCCTTTATAAGTTTAACTAAACCTTCTAAAATTATGTATATTCCCGGCTCCTCATCTCCTTCAAAAAATATGTATTCTCCTTTCTTATACTCTTTTTCGTGAAAATAACCTGTTATCCTCTCTAACTCCTTAGTTTTTAAACCTGCAAATAATGGTATTTGTTGAAAATATTCAATTTTTCCCATTTTAAATTCCTCTCTTTAAAGTTATGGTTTTGGAACAGAGCCTAAGATATATTTTAAATCATTATCTCTAAATAGAAATCCACCACCTATATAGAAACCTCTGTATTTATCGTTTAGTAAGTCAGAACCACCTACTCCAACAAATATTGGATAGTTAGGGAGTTTGTAATTCAATGTTATATCAAATTGTGGTTTGTCCGGTTCATTCAGTCCACTGTCCCTTCCAAAGTTATAAAGGTCAGTTTTTATGATAATATTCTCCCCATACTGATAATCAACTCCCACATCTCCTCCGCTATCCTTCAATCCACCTCTAATCCATAAGCTTGATTTTTCATCTAACCTTAATATTCTTCTTGCATACTGTAGGTCAAATAGTATTCCGTAATCTCTTTTAGTTAAAACTGTGGTTTTACCATTACTATAGATTTCCTCAGATTTGTAAACCCTTCCATTACTGTTAGAAAGCATACCTATATATATATATCTATCTGCTTCTGGAGAAAATATACCTGCAATACCTGCCTTACTGTCTTTATTACCTGTATGTTT
>JALSPY010000064.1 GCA_026985705.1 Hydrogenothermaceae bacterium
TCCAGATAGTTTAATCTTCTTGGCAGATGGAAGTATAAAGAAGATAAAAGATTTGCCTCCAGAGGTTGAGGTTTTAGCATATGATTTTAGAGAAGGAAAATTTAAAAGAAAGAAAGCAAAAGTATACAAACATTTAGCTAAAAAATTACTTCATATAAAGACATCGTCTACAGATATGAAAATAACTCCTTACCATAAAGTTTATGTTTTTGATACTGATTTAGGAAAAGTTGTTGAGAAAATGGCTTTAGAACTTAAAGAAGGAGATTTGCTTATAATAGCTGAAAAGATAGACATTAAGGGTAAGTCAAAGGAATTGAAAAGTATAGATTATAAGGTTTATTATGAACCTGACAGCGAAGGTTGGGAAGTTGTAAGAGAAGCTTTATATAAAAATGGTAATAGGTTATCTAAATCAGTAAAGGAACATTTAAAAAGAAAAGATAGAAACCTAAGTAATGAAACTTTAGCTCTTTTAGAAGTTGATATAAATGAACATTTTAAACCTATAAGCACCTATAGAAACTATATAGAGTTCCCTAAAAAAACAAATCCAAAACTAATGAGATTTCTTGGGTATTTTTTAGGTGATGGCTCTATAGATAAAAGGGGTATAAAGTTCAAAGACGCAAAAAGGGAAATTTTAGAAGAATATAAAAATTTGATAGAGAATATTTTCAAAGTTGAAGTTAGATTACATTCGGAAAATAACCATTATGTATTAAGGGTTAACAGTGTATATCTATTAAACTGGATGAAGTTAAACTTTCCTGAAATTGTATTTGATAAAACTATACCAGACTGGTTGGGAACACTTCCAAATGAAGAAGTTTTTGCTTTTATAGGTGGATTGTATGATGCAGAAGGCAGTATAAGTAGTGTATCTAAACAATTATTTCTAGGTGTATCTGATGAGATTATTGTTAGAAAAGTTCAGTTATTAATGATGAGAGCTGGTATTGTATCTTCAATACATTTTGATAGTAATATGAATAGGAGAAAAAAACAATTCGTTAGAGTTCAAATATCTAACAAAAAGTTTTTAGAAAGATTTAAAAAGTATATATCTCCATATATATCTAGTTATAAAAATGGCATTCTAGATTGGTTATTGAAAGAGAAGAAAGGAGTATCAATTACACATATAAAGTTTCCCTTTACAAAAGAAAAAATTTATAAAGACTTTGGAATAAAACTATTTAGAAATAACAAAGATAAGAAAAATATCCCATCTTTTTCAACCATAGAGAAAATAAAAGATGGTAATTTTAAATTAAAACTTAATTCATACCTGAAGCTACCTATAGAATTTCAAAGAATAAGAAAGATAGAAGAAGTTATATATAACGATGTAGTTTACGATTTAGAGGTTGAAGATTTAAATAACTTAGTGAATAACGGTATAATAGCAATCAATAGCAGATGGGCGACGCACGGTGGAGTTTGTGAAGAAAACGCTCATCCACATATAAGTCAGAACAAGAAATTTGCAGTTGTTCACAATGGTATCATAGAGAACTATTTAGAGTTGAAAGAAGAATTAGAAAAAAAAGGATATAAATTCATCTCTGAAACAGATACAGAGGTGATAGCACATCTATTTGAAGATTTATATGATGGAGATTTACTAAATACTGCCTTAAAAGTGGCAAAAAAACTAGATGGTGCTTATGCAATTGGAGTTATATCTGTTGAAGAACCAGATAAAATTGTTGCAATAAAAAAAGGAAGTCCTTTAGTTATAGGATTAGGAAAAGATGAAAACTTTATAGCTTCAGATATACCGGCAGTTTTAGAATACACGAAGAAGTTTATAACTTTAGATGATGGAGAGATAGCTTTATTAACAAAGGATACTGTAAAGGTTTACGACTTAGAAGGTAATGAAAAGAAAAAGGAAATTTTACATATAAACTGGAATATATCTTTAGCTGAAAAGGGTGGATATAAACATTTTATGGAAAAGGAAATAAACGAACAGCCAAAAACAATAAATGACACAATATCAGGTTATCTTTCCAACAATCACAATGAATTATTTAAAATACTTTTAAATACAGACAGACTTTATATAATTGCCTGTGGAACCTCTTACAATGCAGGATTGATAGGCAAGTTTTGGTTAGAAAAGTTTGCAAAAATTCCTGTAGAAGTTGATTATGCTTCAGAGTATAGATACAGAGATAAACTGATAACAGAAAAAACAACTATTTTAGGTATAAGTCAGTCTGGAGAAACAGCTGATACTAGATTTGCTTTATTAGATGCAAAAAAAGAAGGAGCAAAAACTATAGCTTTAGTTAATGTTATAGGTAGTTCTCTATCAAGGGAAAGCGATTATGTTTTATATACCTACTGTGGTCCAGAGATAGGAGTCGCCGCAACGAAAACATTTACAGCTCAGTTAGTAGTTTTATTTTTACTATCCATTCAGTTAGGTTTGGAAAAAGGAGTTTTATCTAAAGATGAGTATGAAAATTATCTTAACGAATTATTCACAATTCCTAAAAAGGTTGAAGATATTTTAAAACAAAACAAATATATTAAGGAGATAGCATATAAATATATGAATGTTTCTGATTTCTTATTTTTAGGTAGAAATATAAACTACCCTATAGCTTTAGAAGGAGCATTAAAATTAAAAGAGATTTCCTATATACACGCTGAAGGATACCCTGCAGGTGAGATGAAGCATGGACCTATTGCCTTAATTGACGAAAAAATGCCTGTTGTTTGTGTAGCTCCTAAGGATAGATTTCACGAAAAAATGTTTTCTAATATTCAAGAAGTAAAGGCTAGAAAGGGAAAAGTTATATCTGTGATAACTGACGATGAAACTGATATTAAAGATATAGCAGATGAAACTATAGCTATACCTAAAACTGTAGATGAGTTATATCCAATTTTAACTGTTATACCATTACAGCTTTTAGCCTACCATATAGCTACTTTACTAGGTAAGGATGTAGACCAGCCTAGAAATTTAGCTAAAACCGTTACTGTAGAATAAATTAAAATATGTTTAAAAACTGACGATTTTTGTCATTAAAACTAACAATTTTTGTCTCTTTCCCTTTCTTTTTGTTAAATTTTAATTTTTTCTTTAGCTTATAATAGCTAACTTTCCTTTAGTTTATATCTTTTTAGTAACCATGAAAATTTTGGCATGTATTTTTCTTCTATTATTAAATAGAAACAAAAACTTTTTAAGGAGGTCTTTAAGATGAAAGACTTAAGAGAATTACAAGAAAGAAAAAAGAAAGAAGGGGGTTTCACATTAGTTGAGCTACTCATCGTTATAGCTATTATTGCTATCTTAGCGTCTATAGCTATACCACAGTATATTAAGTATCAGAAAAAAGCTAAAGTTTCCTCTTACGCAGAACCAATAGCTAGAGGATGTTTGATGGATATGGTTTCACAATGTATAGATATTAATAGTGGAACCATAAATGCTACACAATTACCTAACTGTAATTCTACACAAAGCTCTCCAGGTGGAACTGTTAACGTAAATGTTGCAAATTCAGGAACATGTTCTAATGGACAGTTGGCAAGTGCTACTGTAGAAGCTAATGTTACAGGAGTATCAGATTACAAAGCTCAATGTTCAACGGATGCTAATGGAAATATACAATGTAAAGTTGTTCCTCAATAATAAAATCTTAATGGAGTAAAAAATGTTAAAAATAAGGGTAAGCTCCTCAATAAAGGGGTTTACCCTTGTCGAACTTTTAATTGTTATAGCGATAATTGGTATTTTATCTTCTTTTGCTTTAAATTCTTATTTAAAATATAAAAACAAATCAAGAATAACTTCCCATGCATTACCAATTGCTGATGCTTGTGCAAATGATATTATTTCATATTGTATCGGTTTATCTGTAGATACTCCAACTACTATAGATATATCAACTGTAGACTTAGCAAACTGTAAAAATCAAAATGTTTTGGGATATAACCTAAACATTACATTAACAGGTAATTTTACCTGTAATCCTGGTGGAATAGTTTCAGACGGAACAGTAGAAGCAATACTAGATGAAGTTCCT
>JALSPY010000065.1 GCA_026985705.1 Hydrogenothermaceae bacterium
TATAATTCTGTTAATTTGGAGCCTCAATTTAAAGATATCGGATTGTTAGATGTAGATGCTAAAGTCTCAGAAAGGTTTACAGGACAGCTTTCAATAGGACTGGGATACAGTCAGTTTACAGGTTTATCTGTTTTTGGCTCAATAAAGAAGGGGAACTTTAGAGGAACGGGAGATACACTTTCAGCTTCTATCAGTGTAGGGACAAGGTATAAAAACAATCAGATAGGTTATATACATAGATGGGCTTTTTATAAGCCAATAGATTTAGGATTTAATATATTTCAAAGGGATTTAGATTATTACTCATTTACATCTAAAAAAGTTGGTGGAGATATTACCGCTTCATACGAGTTTTGGGATATATGGAAAACAGGGTTAACTGTTGGTTATCAAACCGTAAAATATCAAGATATTTCCGATACAGCCCCCACAAGAATAAAGGAGCAAGCTGGAAGTTATTCACTGCCTTATATAGGCTGGTATATAAACAGATACACATTTGATAACTTTTTGCTACCAACAGAAGGCTCTGATACGACTTTATCTTTAAAGGTAGGTTTTGGAAGTAGAGGTTTTTACAAATATACATTCACATATGCTTTAGCTTTACCTGACAAAATTTTACATACAGATTGGGTTTTTAATTTCAAATTTAGATATGGAGAGATTATAAAAAATGGAGATAAAATTCCTCTAGATGAGCTTTACTTTGTAGGTGGTGATTTTACAATAAGAGGTTTTGATTACGGTATGGCAGGCTCATACGACAGTAATCTAGACCCTATAGGAAATAAAAAGGAGATAATACTTAACTATCAATTAAATCATCCAATTACAGACTTTTTATGGGGATATCTGTTTTTAGACCAAGGAAAAGGATATGATAGTGGAAATCCATTTAGTAATATGTATTACTCGGTTGGTGTAGGTATAAAAATAATTACACCTATAGCTCCAATAGACATCTACTATGGTAAGGTACAAAATCCACCTGATAATGTAGGGGATAGTAGATTGGGATTTATTTTAGGAACTTTCTTTTAAATATAAAGGAAGTATAAAGTTATTATAAAATCTAAAATTTAGAAATTTTAATTCTAATGTTGAATTTTAATTGTTTTAATAATTTTTTAGAATTTTAGGATTAAAATTATCTTTATAAGAGAATAAAACTGTTAAAATAACAAAAAATTTATCTTTAGGATGGGAAGTAAAGATGGAAAAATTTAAATTCAATACAATTGAAGAAGCTATAGAAGATATAAAAAATGGTAAGATGGTAATTGTTGTTGATGACCCAGATAGAGAAAATGAGGGTGATTTAGTAATTGCCGCAGAAAAGATAACACCTGAAGCTGTAAACTTTATGGCAAAGGAAGGACGGGGACTTATATGTTTATCTCTTCTACCTGATAGATGTAAAGAGTTAGACTTACCATTGATGACAGACAGGAACACAGACCCAAAAGGAACTGCCTTCTGTGTTTCAATAGATGCCCATCCTAAATATGGAACTACAACAGGGATATCTGCATACGACAGAGCTATTACTATAAAACTTGCAGTGAGCCCAGATGCTAAACCACAGGATTTTATTAGACCGGGACATGTATTTCCACTTAAAGCTAGAAAGGGAGGAGTTTTAGAGAGAACAGGACATACAGAGGCATCTGTAGATTTAGCTAGACTTGCAGGTCTATATCCGGCAGGAGTTATATGTGAAATAATGAAAGAAGATGGAACAATGGCTAGGCTTCCAGATTTAATAGAATTTGCAAAGAAACACAATTTAAAGATTATAACTATAGCTGATTTAGTTCAGTATAGGTTAAAGAAAGAAAAATTTGTTGTAAGAGAAGCAGAGGCAAATCTTCCAACAAAGTATGGAACATTTAAAATCTACGGTTATAGAAACATACTTGATAACTCTGAGCATATAGCTTTAGTGATGGGTGAAATAAAAGAAGATGAGCCTGTTTTGGTTAGAGTTCATTCAGAATGTTTAACGGGAGATGTTTTTGGTTCATTAAGATGTGATTGCCAATCTCAATTACATTTAGCTTTACAGAAAATAGCAGAAGAGGGAAAGGGAGTTTTAGTTTATATGAGAGGACACGAGGGAAGGGGAATAGGAATAATAAATAAAATAAAAGCTTACAAACTACAAGAAGAAGGATACGATACAGTAGAAGCTAATCATAAACTAGGTTTCAATGCAGATTTAAGAGATTTTGGAACCGGAGCTCAGATACTTATAGATATTGGAGTTAGAAAAATGAGACTTATGACAAACAATCCAAGAAAAATTGTAGCTTTAGAGGGGTTTGGATTAGAAATAGTTGAAAGAGTGCCAATAATAACAAAACCTAACCCTTATAATGTTTGTTATCTAAAAACTAAAAAAGATGTTTTAGGACATTTTATAGACTAATGTTTGATATATTATTATCCGAATAAAATTTAAGTAAAATTTTCAAAAAGAAAGGGAATGATGAAGAATATAAGATTTTCTTTCTTCATATTTTTATTTTTAATATTCGGATTTGCAAATGCTTTTTCTATTAGATATGCAAATCATGAAGGATTTTTTAGAGTTGTATTTCAAACTGATAAAGAGGTTGCATGGAAGGAGAAGCCATATCCTAAAGATAAAATTTTAGTAATAACTATAGAAGATATAAACAGAAATGAAATAAAAAATTTAAAATCTAAACTTGAGAATGCTTTGAAAGATTATGTAAAAAGAGTAGATGTTATAACTAGAGGTAGAACACTAAAATTAGTTATTAAATTTAATAAAAATGCAGTAGGTTATAAGATATTTGCTTTAAAATCTCCATACAGAATAGTTTTAGATGTAGTTATCAGTCCACAAGATGATGAGAAAGAAGAGCTCAATTTAACACCGGATTATTCGAAGAAAAAAAAGAAAAATAATGTTATTGCTAAAATTATAAAAAATAAAACAACTTCTAAAGTTTCAAGTAAAAAAGTAAAGAGAATAGCTAAAGTTAATAAAATTAAAGTTAGTAAGAAAAGAATTAAAAAATTTTCCTTAAAGAATATTAAAAGAAAAAATAGAAAGATTATTATTGTTCTAGACCCGGGACATGGTGGAAAAGACCCGGGAGCAACTGCCAACGGTTTAAAAGAAAAAGATGTTGTCCTAAAGTTTGCTAAAAGAATTAAGTTTTACTTAGAAAGAGATGGAAGATTTAAAGTTTATCTAACCAGAGAAAATGATAAATTTGTTCCCCTTTATGAAAGAAGTTTATTTGCTATAAAAAAGAATGCAGATATGTTTATAAGTATTCATTGTAATGCCCTTCCAAAAAATAGGAGCATGACTGGAACTTATGTATACACGCTAAACTTAAAGGGTGCCAAATCTAAAATGGCAAGAATAGTTGAAAGAAGAGAGAATAAGATAGTTATGAAATATATAAAAGTAAGTGCTAATAATTATGTAAATAGAATTGTTGCAGATTTGGCAGTAAGTAGCACTATGATAGAGGGAAGAAAATTTTCTAAATACTTAAAGAAATATCTAGGAAGAACTACAAAATTTAGAAAAATTGAAAGTGCAAACTTTGCAGTTTTAAAAACACCGGGAATTCCATCTGTTTTAATAGAAACTTTATTTATCACAACTCCAAAAGATGCTAAAAAGTTAAAAAATTGGTATTTTAGAGACAAATTCAGTTATTCTGTATACTTGGCAATAGTTGATTATTTCTTTTAATAATAGTTATGGAAAAGTATATTAAATACTTAAATAAAGTTTTAAATGAGATATTAAAATTTAATCCTAATAAAATTATTCTTTTTGGCTCTAGAGCTAAGGGAAATTTCAGGAAAAACTCTGATATAGATATAGCTGTAGACATTGAATTAAACTTTAGAGAAAGGAGAAAACTAAAAGAAAGAATATATGTTATAAGTGGTTTATATTCCGTAGATTTAGTTTTCTTAGACAGTGTTGACGAGGAGTTTAAAGAAAAAATTCTAGAAGAGGGTAGGATACTGTATGAGAAAAAGTGATGTG
>JALSPY010000066.1 GCA_026985705.1 Hydrogenothermaceae bacterium
CTTTCTCAAATGATGGTAGATGCAATAAAATTAGCATTAAATCCTGATGGTTTTAATATGGGCTATAATTTAGGGAGAGTTTCAGGTGCAGGTTTAGAAAGCCATATCCATAACCACATAGTCCCAAGATGGAATGGAGACACAAACTTTATGCCTACAATAGCTGAAGTTAAAGTTATATCTCAAGATTTAAAAGATATATATATAAAAATCAAAAATGCTATAGAGAAGGTAAAAGACAGATATGTTAGGTAAGATAAGACTTATATTTTGGTTAATAGCAATATTAATAATTGCTTACTTTGTATCTATAAACTCTGAGCCTAGAATTTCTATCACACTATTTCCGAATGTAAAAACACAGCCTTTACCATTATCTCTCATTATTGTTGGAAGCTTAATTTTAGGAACAATATTAATTCTGATAATAGCAATTTCAGATTGGATAGTTTTTTACCTAGAAAAAGCCAAATTGAAGAAAAAAATAAAGAGTTTAGAGAAAGATTTAGACAACTTAAGAAGAGAGTTAGAAAAATGTAATAAAAATTTAGAAAGTTATAAAAGTAAAGAAAAATCGCTATCTGGAAAAAAGGTAATTAATCAGAATGAAGATAATCAAAAATAAATTTTGTTAATTCATCTATTCCTATCTTTTCCTTTGAGGATGTTAAAAATATTGGAGTTTCCTTTTCTAAATTTAAAGTTTCCCTTATTACTTTTTTCGCTTTAGCCTTTTCACTCTGATTTAGTTTATCAACCTTAGTTCCAACAACTATAAAAGGAATTCCTAAAGCCTCTAACCATTCCTTCATCATAATATCAAGCTGTGTAGGTTTATGTCTGCTATCAACAAGCAAAACTACTAGTTTTAGGTTTTCTCTAGTATGGAAATATTTCTCTATCATTCTTCTCCATCTTTCCCTTTCAGCTTTTGAAACTTTAGCAAAACCGTATCCCGGTAAATCAACAAAGTAAGTGTTATCATTTACTAAAAAAAAGTTTATTAACCTAGTTTTTCCCGGTGAAGATGAAACTTTAGCAATATTTCTTCCTAAAATTGCATTAATTATAGATGATTTACCGACATTTGAACGACCAACCACTGCTACTTCAGGATGTAAAGGTGGCGGATAATCCTCTGGTCTTACTGCACTTTTTAAAAATTTAACTTTTTTAACTAACGACATTTTTATCTTTCTCTTCGTTTTGTTCTGTCATTAATATAATTGGCTTCTTCTTTTTTAAAACAACATCCTTATCTATAATTACCTTCTTAACATTTTCTATAGATGGTATCTCATACATTACATCTGCCATTATCTCCTCAACAATAGCCCTCAGACCTCTGGCTCCTGTTTTTCTCTTTATAGCTTCCTTTGCAATTTCTCTTAAAGCTTCCTCTGTAAACTCAAGCTCAACACCATCCATAGCTAAAAGTTTCTTATACTGCTTAATCAGAGCATTTTTTGGCTCAGTTAAGACTTTGATTAAAGCTTCCTCATCTAACTCTTCCAATGTTGCTACAACTGGTATTCTTCCAACAAATTCTGGAATTAATCCATACTTTATTAAATCTTCCACTTGAACTTTAGAGAGAATATCCTTTTCTTCCTCTTTAGTTTTTATATCTGCTTCAAATCCTATAGATTTTTTACCTAATCTCTGTCTAATTATGTCTTCTAAGCCTACGAATGCACCTCCTAGAATAAAAAGTATATTTGTAGTGTCTATTTGGATAAACTCTTGGTGTGGATGTTTTCTACCACCTTGAGGTGGTATATTTGCAATTGTCCCTTCTAGTATTTTTAGTAATGCTTGCTGAACTCCCTCACCTGAAACATCTCTGGTTATAGATGGATTTTCTCCACTTTTTTTAGCTATTTTGTCTATCTCATCTATATAAACTATTCCCTTTTCAGCTTTTTCTATATCATAGTCTGCTGCCTGAACTAATCTAACGAGAATACTTTCAACATCTTCACCAACATACCCAGCCTCAGTTATATTTGTAGCATCAGCTATTGCGAAGGGAACATTTAATATCTTTGCTAAAGTTTTTGCTAATAATGTTTTTCCTGAACCTGTAGGACCAATTAAAAGGATATTACTTTTTTCTAATTCTACATCATCCTCAAAATTTAAACCTTTTTCTTTAGCTAAAATTCTCTTGTAATGATTGTAAACAGCTACAGAAAGAAGTTTTTTAGCCCTTTCCTGTCCTATAACATACTCATCTAACATTCTTTTTATCTCTTTCGGTTTAGGTAGCTCCTTCAACTCTTTATCTTCCCTAAAGCTTTCTTCCAATTCTGATTTAACTATCTGATAACAGTTATTAACACAGTTTTCACAAACATAAAGATTATTTGGAAGCTCAAGTAATAGTTTACTCTCTTTCTCTGATTTACCACATATAAAACATTTATGAGTAGCCAACCTTATTACCTCTTTTAATTTCTTTTTTCTATCACTTTATCAATCAGTCCATATTCTACAGCTTCATATGCTGACATAAAATAATCTCTCTCAGTATCCTGTTCTATTTTCTCTATAGGTTGTCCTGTATGCTCTGCTAATTTTTCATTTAAGTATTTTTTCAATCTCAAAATCTCTTTAGCATGTATCTCTATATCTGTAGCCTGTCCCTGAAATCCTCCAAGTGGTTGGTGTATCATTATTCTTGAGCTTGGTAAAGCATATCTCTTTCCCTTTGTTCCTGCAGATAGTAGGAAAGCTCCCATTGAAGCTGCTTGGCCCATGCATATTGTAATAACATCAGGTTTAATATACTTCATAGTGTCATATATAGCTAATCCTGCTGTAACAACTCCACCAGGAGAGTTAATATACATATAGATATCTTTTTCAGGGTCTTCAGCCTCTAAGAATAATAACTGAGCAACTATAAGGTTTGCGATATGGTCATCTATAGGAAAACCTAAAAGTATTATTCTATCCTTTAAAAGTCTTGAATATATATCATACGCTCTTTCACCTCTAGGTGTCTGCTCTATAACGACAGGAACTAATTGATTAACAATTTTTTCTATATCCATTAAATTTTCCTCCAAACTTTATTTATAATTGATTAATAAATCATTATAAATCAATATGAGCTTGAAAACATAAGATAGCTAATAAAAATATATTCAGTCCATTAAGTGATATAAAAATAAGTCTAGATTAGATATGGTTTACACCTCAAATTAGAGACTTGTGGACATATGATTTGTTTTAAAACGCACTTTAATAGACGGCAATAGTGGAATTAAAAGAAGCTGGAAATTAAATATTTATTCTAAATTAGGAGATACGGATGAAACAAGTTTTTAAAATTTACCGAATAAAATATCAGATAGTTCAATATATGAAACAGATAGATACAAAGCATATGAATTTTAAGACATTAATAGACATAGTATGTTTAAAAAATCGGATAAAATAAGAAGTATGAGAGTGGGAAAGATAGATTTAAAAAGGATAGATATAACTAAATTAATGCAAATATTAGATAAGCTAGTGAAAAACAGAGAAAATAAAAGAGGCAGACCTCCTAAATATCGGGAAAGCCTTATATACTTCTCATTAGCAGTAAAAATAATATTCAAACTATCATGGAGAGACCTGGAATACAATTTGAATTTCATCCTAAAAGATGAAAAAATCCCTGACCATACAACACTGTTTTACAGGGCAAACCGCATAGATAAAGAATTTTTAGAAAAATGCATCAAACATATAGCAGTTCAGTTAATAGCAAAAGTAGGAAAGATAAACAAAGCTATAGTAGATGGAACACGATTTGGATATTACGATACATGTAGACTTGTATTGGAAAGAGGAAAAAGATTAAAAGAAGTAAAAAGCCACATAAAAACAGAAATTTTAAGATAGTAATACCTATAGCAATAAAAGTCAGAAAGCCATATTCAGAAGAGAGAAAACTTTATAAGGAAATACTAAAAAAGATACGATTA
>JALSPY010000067.1 GCA_026985705.1 Hydrogenothermaceae bacterium
CTCTTACATTTGTTTCTTTTTTCATTTAAATACTTTCTTGCAACTTCTATATCATCAAACGGAATTATTTTATCTTTTATAATTTGATATTTTTCATGCCCTTTTCCAGCTATTAGTATAACATCATTTTTTTCTGCTAAATCTATAGCCTTTTTTATAGCTTCTTCTCTATCAACTATAGTATAAGTTTTCTTTGTCATACTCATACCTGATTTTATATCTTCTATTATCTGTATAGGGTTCTCATATCTTGGATTATCAGATGTAATTATAACTATATCGGAGTATTCCTCTGCAATTTGCCCCATTAAGGGTCTTTTTGTCCTATCTCTGTTTCCTCCGGCTCCAAAAACTGTAATAATTCTATTAGGTTCTAATTTTTTAATACTCTTTAATGTTTTTTTCAAAGCATCCGGTGTATGGGCATAATCATTTATTATTGTAAAATCAGACTTTAAAATCTCAAATCTTCCTTCTATAGGCTCTATCTGATAGGTTAAGTCTACCAAACAATCTGGGCTGTATCCCTTAGCTATCAAATACATCATAGCCGCTGATATATTGTAAATATTAAATTCTCCAAGTAATTTAGTAAAAATACTTAAATAATGGTTCTTATATAAAGCTATAAAGTGCTGACCAGAAAAACTTAACCTTATATCTAAAATCCTAAAATCTGCATCTTCAGACATTCCATATGTGTATATTTTCAGTTTATTTTTATAAATTTCATAAACTTTTCTTCCATATTTATCATCTATATTAACAACAAATATTCCATCTTTATTAAATTCTAGTATTAAATCAATTAATTTTCTCTTTGCTATGAAGTAATTCTCCAAATTTTTATGGTAATCTAGATGCTCTTGAGAAAGGTTGGTAAATATTCCACCATCAAACTTCGTCCCATAAACTCTATACTGGTCTAATGCATGAGAAGAAACTTCAGCAACAACATACTCAGCTCCTAAATCTTTCATTTTTCTCAAAATTCTGAACCATTCTATACTATCTGGGGTTGTTCTTCCTGAGCCTAGGATATGCTCTTTATAAAAATGTTTTATAGTCCCTATAACCCCTACATTTTCTCCTAATAATGTTAAATACTGTGCCAGTATATTGGCAGTTGAAGTTTTTCCATTAGTTCCTGTAATTCCTATAACATTTAGATTTAAGGAAGGGTTATTAAAAAATCTTGAGGATATTATAGCTTGGTCTCTCAGTATATTATCTGACAGAGCAACAGTTATATCTAAATCTTTCAGTTGATTAAACGCATTTCTGTTTTGTAAAACGATAGCATTGGCACCTTTTAAAGCTACCTGTCTAATAATCTTATGTGGGTCAAAGTTTGAGCCTTTCCTAGCAATAAATAAAGTATATGGTTTTATATCTTTGGTATGGTTTGATATATGATAAACATACGGATTTGAGCCAACTTTTAATAGTTTTATTCCTTTTAACAGTTTAAAAACATTCAATTTTTAGGCCCCCCTATTATTAATAAATTTCTTTTAAAATTTCCTCCCCGCCTTTACTCAATAACCTTTCAGCAAGTTTTATCCCTAAATCTTTATACTCCTCTTTTTTTCCTTTTAATGTTTCCTTTAAAAATCTTTTCCCACTTAAATCAGATATAAAACCTGTAAGTGTTATACTGTCCCCTGAAATCTCTGAATAACAACCTAGCGGAACTTGACAGCCTCCTTCTAATCTTTTTAGAAATGCTCTTTCTGCCTCTGCTCTTAAATAACTTTCATAATGATTTAATTTATTCACTATTTCAGCAATTTTTCTATCATCTAATCTTATTTCTATTCCTAAAAAGCCCTGTGCTACTGCAGGTATAAACTGATAAGGTGAGAAAATATATGTTGCTTTATCTTCTAAGCCTAATCTTTTTAAACCAGCATACGCTAAAACTATTGCATCATACTCACCATTTTGTAATTTTTTTAACCTTGTATCAACATTTCCCCTTAAATCCTTTATTTTTAAATCTGGTCTTAATTTTAAGAGTTGAGACTTCCTTCTTAAAGAGCTTGTCCCAACTGTGGCTCCTTTAGGAAGTTCATCTAAAGAGTTATACTTAATAGAAACTAAACAGTCCCTTGGGTCTTCCCTTTCAGTTATAGCTCCAATACCTAGTCCATCTGGAAAATAGGTTGGAACATCTTTTAATGAATGGACTGCTAAATCAATCTCATTATTTAATAATGCTTCCTCTATTTCTTTTACAAATAAACCTTTTCCACCAATTTTAGCTAAGGGAACATCTAGAATTTTATCCCCTTTCGTTGTTATTTTTACAATCTCTATCTCTACTTCTGGAAAAAACTCTTTAATTTTTTTAGCTACAAATTCAGTTTGCCACAGGGCAAGTTTGCTCTTTCTCGTTCCTATTCTTACTTTCAATACTCTCTCCTTAAATTTTTAGAAATTAGAATTTTATTATTACTTTTTATTTTATTCAAATTTCAAATATAGGAAATTCTTAAAATATATCTTAAAATTTTTATATAGTTATGATATGTAAAAATAGGATTATTAAAGATTAGGTTGTTAAATGAAAGTAAAAGGTTTAATTATAGATTTAGATGGGGTTTTAACAAAGGATAAAGCCCTAACTCCATTTGAGGATGCTCCTAGATTTATAGAGTTTTTAAAAGAAAAAAATATTAAATTTAAGATAGCAACAAATAACTCTCTCTATTCACCTAGTCAATTAGTAGAAGGTTTAAGGAAAAATGGTATTGATATAAGTTTAAATCAGTTGATAACTCCCCTTGTTGTTATTCCGGATTATCTAAATAAAAGAAATTTAAGAAATTTGTTTGTTATAGGCTCAAAAGAGTTAAAAAACTTTTTCAAACAAAGTGGATTTAATGTTAAAAATTCATTAGATGTTGATGCGGTAGTTATAGGACAGGATAAAGATTTCAATTTTGAGAAGATGAAGATAGCAACCACATCAATAAAGGAAAATAATGCAGAAATTCTAGCATTAAATAAAAATCTTATAACTAAAGATGATGATGGCTTGCTTTTTCCGGGAGTTGGTTCTATTGCAAATATGTTTGCTTATGCAACTAAGAAAAACTTTATCCATTTTGGAAAGAATAGTAAGGAGTATAATAAAAAATTATTAGAGTATTTTGAAAATATTCCTTTAAATAAAATGGCTATTCTAAGTGATGATTTATTTACAGATTTGAAACCTTTTAAAGAGCTAGGCTTATTTACAATATTTATAACTACAGGAAAGTATAAAAAAGAAGACATAACTGAAGAATTTAGACCAGATTTAGTAGTAAACTCTTTAACTGAAGTTATAAAAATGTTAGACGGAGGAAATTAATTTGAATGAGACTGTGGAGCTTATCTTAACTATTGTTGTATTTGGTGCTATGTTTTCAATTGTATTTTTTCTCATGTTTTACTGGATGAAAAAGGGAACTGTTGTAGATGAAAGAGATAAAAAGTGGTATGAAAAAAATAAAGAAAGTAATAGATAATGATGAAAAATTTAGGAATTATAGGTAGTGGAAGTTGGGGGACAGCTTTAGCTCAAACTTTATCAGAGAAGTTTAAAAGAGTAATTATTTGGGGTAAAAATAGAAATTTAATTGAGTGTATAAATAAGGAAAGAGTTAATTTTAAATATCTTCCTGAAATTATTTTAAATGAAAATATAAAAGGGACAACAGACTTAGAGGAAGTTTTTAAAACTTCAGAGATTATCATAATAGCTATTCCTACACAGGCTATAAGGGAAACTTTATCTGATTTATCTCTAAACTTAAAAGATAAATATATTATATCTGCTTCAAAGGGAATAGAGATAGAAAGTTTAAAACTTGTTTCAGATATTTTAGAGGAAATACTAAAAATTCCACGAAAAAATTTGTTTGTATTG
>JALSPY010000068.1 GCA_026985705.1 Hydrogenothermaceae bacterium
TTTCAAAACAGGCTTTCTATATTTAGGTATCCAGACTATATGGTAAGCAGTTTGCCATTTAGAATGTTTATTATTCTTTATTTCAAGCATACTATTATGGTATGGTAAAGATACGAAAAAGGCAAGCCTTTTAAGAAAAAATGAAAAATTAAACGCTAAAAAGGTTTTTACGGCTTACGCCGTTTCGCCTGTATCCAATTGCTTTAGCAATGGGTTTTAGGCGAAAAATTTTTCTATAAAAAATTCGTAATTTATAAACCTCTAATATATATAGGTTCCAACATATAAACATTTTCTACTAAATCATTTTTTAAAGCATATTCAGCTCCAATGATTGACAAATCTTCAATATCCTTTACAAAATTATTACCCTGTAAATCTATATTTTTGGTAATGGTTATTTTGAAATTATTAGTTAACTTCAGAAACTCATTCTTTTTTAGCAGTTTTATTTCTGAAATTTGTTTAATATCTTCTAGTGAAGTTATAAATTGTTGAGAGTAAATCTCACCCTTACCTGCATTTATTCCTATTAGTATACTGTTCTGAACAAATCTATATTTATAAGCTAATGCTGATAAGCTATCGTAGGCATAAATTGGTATTTTTAAACTGTAAGCTATACTTTTTCCTATAGATACACCTACCCTTAAACCTGTATAACTTCCGGGACCTTTATTTACTATAACTTTTTTTATTTTCCTTTTATCTAATGATAACTCTTTAAATATATCATCTAATTTTTTTACTAAAAATTCAGAAAAAGGTTTAAATTTATATATAGAAATGTGGTAAATGAGTTTCCCTTCATAAAATAAAGCTATACCTAAATTTTCAGAAAAAGTATCAAGTGATAGAAACATTGTCCATTAATTATCCTTCTAAAGTATTTTTTTAATTATACCGAAAAATTTTTCAATTAGTTTCTAGATAAATAGATGAGATTTCTTTGATGGAAAATAATGAACATAAAAGATTTATTAAATCTAAGGCTCAAAATGGAAAAAAAAAGGTAGAGGATATGGATTTGTTAGATGAAAAAGTAAAAAAGATAAAGGAACAAATTAGTAAAAACGAGTATAAGATTTCCCCGGAAAAGGTTGCTGAAAAGATATTAGAATTTCTGAAAAAAATTAAGAAAAAATAAATTTTTTATAATTTAGAAAGATTATTTCTTACCTACAGCTAAAAATACTGGATATTCTCTAATTTTTCCATTCCTTTCTTTTTCTATTGAGTAGACAGTAATAACTTTTACATCTTTAAAACCATTCTTTTCAAACCAATTTTTTACATGTTCTTTTTCAAATCCGAAATGTTTAACATCTGTATTATCTGAATGAAATGTTCCGTCTTCCTTTTCTAAATCAATAATAGCAACATAACCACCACCCTTTAGATAATCTTTTATTTTTCTTAATGCTTCCTCTGGATTATCTAAATGGTGAAATGTCATTGAAGTTATGACTAAGTCGTAATCTTTTTCTGGAAAATCTTCATTTAGAACATCTTTCTTAAATATTTTTATATTCTTTATACCATTCTTTTTTATCTTTTCTTCAAATACTTTTAACATTCCCTCTGACAAATCAAAGGCATAGATTTGACCTACATATTTAGACAGAATTATATCAACTAAACCTGTTCCTGCTCCAATGTCCATAACTTTGAAATTTTTATCTATCGGAATTAATTCTAAAAGTTTTTTAACAAACTTTTCAGACCTTTTAATTTTATCTGGAGTATCGTATCTATTGGCAACTTGGTCAAATCTTTTGCCTATATCCATAGTTATAACCTACTATCTTTTACTGATTTTTTTCGTTTTATCCTTTTTATCATAATTTAAATAAAAATCTATGAGTTTTATCTTACCTTTTGTGAGTTTAGTTAATTTAATTACATTCTGCTTTTCTGAACCTGTTGCCAGTGATATTGCCAAACCTTCTCTTCCAGCTCTTCCAGTTCTTCCTATACGATGAACATAACTTTCTAAATTATTAGGTAATCTGTAGTTATAAACAATATCAACATCTTTTATATCAATTCCTCTAGATGCTACATCTGTAGCAACAAGTATATTTATATTATTCTCTTTAAAATCCTTTAAAACTTTTTCTCTTTTTCTCTGAGAGAAATCTCCATGTAAAGCACCAACTTTAAAATTATTCCTCTTTAAAAGTTTGTATAGCTCATCAACATTTTTCTTAGTTTCAGTGAATATAATAGCCTTTTTATCAGAGTATTTATGTAATAAATCCTTTAATTTAGGAAATCTTGTATCTTCATTTACTTTAAAGATATACTGCTCTATTTTATCAACTACAACCTCTTCAGGTTTAACCTTTATAGTTTTAAAATCCTTTTTTAGAAATTCTTTAGCTAAAGCCATTATACTGTTTGGTATAGTTGCAGAAAAAAGTAAAACCTGTTTATCCTGAGGAAGTTTTGAGTGAATATACCTTATATCATCTATAAAACCCATATCTAGCATTCTGTCAGCTTCATCTAAAACAAACACCTTAACTTTATCAAGTTTTAAAACATCCCTATCTATCAAATCTTTAACTCTACCCGGTGTTCCTACAACTACTTGATTTTTCTTATACTTTAAAAATTTAATCTGTCTGTCTATAGATGTTCCTCCGTAAACTGCCAATGTGTATATTCCTTTACCTTTTCCTATTTTCCTTATTTCCTCAGAAACCTGTAAGGCCAATTCCCTAGTTGGAGTTAGGATTAAAGCCTGAGGTTGTTTTTCTTTAGGATTGATTTTTTCAACTATAGGAATTCCAAAGGCGGCAGTTTTTCCTGTTCCAGTTTGAGCCTGCCCTAATAAATCATAGTCCTCTAATATATAAGGAATAGTTTTTTCCTGTATTTCTGTAGGTTTAATAAAACCCATATTCTCTAAAGAGTTTAAAGTTTCCTTTGACAAATTCAAATCTTCAAAACTGATCGACATATAAATATTCTCCTTTTCTATACTTCCAATATGGAAAATTTTAGAGATTTTGAATTTTCCATACTGGATGTTTAATTATTACTACTGCAATTATAACATTAAGTGAACTACTACCGATTAAAATCGGTAGCTTCTGTAGGGGTTTGTCGCTTAATGCGACCTTACCCTACACAGGTGGTCACCACACCTTGCTACCGCTATCTGACAGAAAATTC
>JALSPY010000069.1 GCA_026985705.1 Hydrogenothermaceae bacterium
CAATCGCACTATTTTTTACAGGTATTATTAGTATATTTATTCAATCTATAACATTCTTAACTGTCATTTTTACATTTCAACTTGTTTTTTACTATTATCTATTTTTTAAGTTCATAAAAAAACAGAGGGCTAAAATAGATGAGGAAAAGATAGGTTTTGTAAAGAGAAAAGAAAATAACTACTATATTGTTGATTTCCCAACTGGATTTAAAGGAGAAATTCAGTGGAAGGCTATATCTAAAGAGGATTTAGAGATTGGGGATAAAGTAAAAGTTAAATCTATAGATGGGAATATACTAATAGTAGAAAAGGTATAAAATTCAAAAGATTGTAATAACTTCCTTTAAAGATTTAGTATAATTAATATGTAATAAAGGTAAGGAGAGGAGTTATGACTAGAGAAGAAGCTATTCAAAAGTTATTAGAGACAGATGAGGAGTTTAAAAATTGGTATGAAGAACACAAAGAGTTAAAGTGGAAAGTTCACAAGTTAGAAAAACATTTTCCACCAGACCCGGAGCTAGAAGCAGAACAGGAAAGATTAAAAAGAAGAAAGCTATATCTAAAAGACTTAATGGAAGCTAGAATTAAGGAGTTTTTAAGTAAACAGTAGATATATCTGAAAAGAAAACTACTACCTTATGGCAAAATTGCCATTTTCCTTTGATTTTTATATCAGCTATCTTTTTGATGTGATTATTCACTATAAGCTGTATACTTGGGATGTTAATAGTTTTTACTACATCCAGTAAATCCTTAATTTTCCTTTAATCCAATCCCATAAAATTTTTTTTGCAGTTCTATCTAAATCTGGTTCTCCACCACTTAATCTGTAATTTAATTTTTCAGAGATATTGATTAAAACTTTATAAGGATCTTTTTCCTTTATTTTTATTTTATAGCTTTCTTCCAAAGCTTTTGGATTATTATTTATAACTTTTTCTAAGAATTTTATTGAAGCATAAATAGGGTCTTCCAATTTTTCCGGTAAATAGGAGCCTTTAAGTGCTAAATCTTCATCCTTTTCCAATGTGATTATACCGGGAGTGTCTATTAAAAAAACATTTGGATAAAGTTTTATGAGCTGTTTACCTCTTGTCATTCCCGGTTTTGGAGAAACTATTGCCACTTTTCTTCTTTTCAAACTGTTTATTAAAGAAGACTTCCCAACATTTGGATAACCTAAAACACCTATCTTTATTATTCTTTTTTCCTTTGATAAATCCTTTAACAACTTACTAATTTCTCTTTCCCCTATTTTATTGTGTGCAGAAAAGAGAATAGTTGGAAATTCTTTAGATAACTCCTTTTTAACTTTTTCTGAGAAATCTCTAGGAACTAAATCAACCTTATTTACAATTAAGTAAAGTTTTTTATTTTGAGCTTTAGCTAAATCCTCGATAACTTTATTTCTAGTTTCAAAGGGAATTCTACCATCTATCACATGGAATATAATGTTAGCCTCAGACAAAATCTGTTTAGCTATACTCTTTTCCCTTAACCACTCTCTAGGCTTACTCATTAATTTTCCCTATCAATTGAAAAACTTTACTTCACAAAGTATATATCTTTTAAAGTTCTTCCTTCTTCTCCCCAATCTAAACCATAACCAACAACAAATTTATCGGGAATTTCAAAGCCGACAAAGTCTGCATCATAATTAACTTCTCTTCTTTCCTTTTTATCAAGTAAAACACATGTCTTTAAATTCTTAGGATTTTTTTTCTGAAAGTATTCAACTAGAGCTTTCAATGTTCTACCTGTATCAATAATATCATCTATGAGTAATACATTCTTTCCCTTTATATCTACTTCTATATCTTTTTTGAAAACTATATTTTGTGAGCTTTCCATTTTATCAAAGTAAGAAGATACAACTACAAAATCAATTTTTATATTACTCCCTAACTCTCTAACTAAATCAGCAAAAAATATGAAAGAGCCTTTTAAAATTCCTATTGCTATAATCTCTTCATTTTTATTCATTTCTTTTCTAATTTCATCAGCTAAACTCTTTAATCTTGATTTAATATTACTTTCTGGAATAAGTATTTCTAATTCCTTATTTTTTATTCTTAAACTCAATGTTGTTTTCCCCTTTACTTTATTTCATACTTTAAAGGTTGATTTTTAATAAATCTAGAAATTTCCTCTACAGTTATATCTAGTATTCTCTCTGAAGCATCTTTAGTATAGTAAGCCAAATGGGGAGATATGATAACATTATCTTCTTGAAGTAAATAGGATTTTTCCAATAACTTTTCAAACTTTATAGCTGGAATTTCTTCCCTTTTTAGCTCCTTTTCCTGTAATTCTACCTCTTCTGTATCTATAGTATCAATAGCCACTCCTCCAGCTAATCTACCTTCTTTTAAAGCTCCAACTATAGCTTCTAATTCAACAACTTCCCCACGGGATACATTTACAAGTATGGCATTTCGCTTTGTAAGTTTAATGTTAAATCGGTTTATTAAGTATCTAGTAGATTTTGTATATGGAAGATGAACAGTTATAATATCAGACCTCATTAATAGCTCTTCTAAACCAACATACTCAACATTATATTTTTCAATAAGCTCTTCTTTTTTAGACCTATCATAGGCAAGAATTTTCATTCCAAAACCGAAAGCTATCCTTGCAACATGTGAACCTATCCTTCCGGTTCCAATTATTCCTATAGTTTTTCCCATCAAATCTATTCCCATTAGACCATATCTATTAAAATCATGTTTACTTAATCTCTCTATCATCGGCTTCAGTTTTCTAGCTAATGCAAGAATTAATGCAAATGTAAACTCTGCAACTGTATTATTTCCATAATCAGGTATATGGGATACTTTTATTCCCTTTTCCCTAGCATACTCAACATCTATATGGTCGTAAGAGGCTGACCTTGTTATTATAAATTTTAGATTTGGTAGTTTATCAATAACTTCTTTATCAATTTTTGAGTATATAAAAATACTTATAATTTCCGCATCTTTATAGTTAGAAACGTTAAACTTATTTAATGCATCGTTTGTAAAATAGAATTTCTCAGCTAAATTTAACTGTCTTAACTGTTTCTCTAAATGTAGCTTTTCCCAGTTTTCAACACCGAAAAAGTAAATCTTCATTAAGTTTTCTCCTATCTTAAACTGATTAAATTAAAAATTATTATACTTTTTTATGATTTTTCTTTAAATTCAATTTTTAGACAAGCTTGAAAATCAATTCTGACGAATTGTAAATCAATTCTGACGAATTGTGTACCAATTCTGACGAATTATGTATCAATTTTGACAAATTGTGTATCAATTTTGACAAATTATGAGTCAATTCTGACAAATTGTGAATCAATTCTGACGAATTGTGAGTCAATTCTGACGAATTGTGTCAATTTTTTGTGAAGGCCTGAATTTTTATTCATCAAAATTTCACATTCTAATAGAAAGATAAATAATGAAGAATTAAAAAAGGGGATTAAAAAATGAAATATTTAATAAAATCTTTATGGATTTTAGGGTTGAGTATCTTTCTTTTAACTTCCTGTAGTGGATTTAATTATGATAGATTAGTCCAAGAGGAATTATATAAGAGAAAGGAAGGCAAAATAAGTAAAATTTTTGAAACAAAAACAAAATTAGAATTGCCACTTAGAACATTTGGAAGGGATTTTGCTTATATTCAGTTTAAACCATACACAATAGGAATTTATCCTATACAAAATGAAACAAATGCTAAGAGTATCCCTTTAACTATTCAAAGAATTATTTTAACTGCTGGTTATAAATTAATTTCATCACCTATAGCTTTTAGTAGATTAAAACTTATAGATGTAAACTATCTTGAAGATAGATACTTTTTAGTTGCATATAAGAGAGGTGCAATTATTCCCACATCTATAACATTTAGTATAGAGGGTTCTATAACTGAGTATGACACAATTATAGAAAGTTATAATGATTTTAGTGGTGATATAACTGTAGGTGGTGGCTCCACAACGACAGATGCAGGGGTTTCCTTTAACAAATCTGAAGGAATAACAGTTTTAACTTTAGATTTAAACTTCTTAAATAAAAAGGTAAATGCTCTCTTACCTTTAGGATATTCCTCAAACTCCCTTGTTTTGGCTCGTAAAGGTAAAGGAAATGCTTTCTATCTCTATCTTCTTGGAAACGGTATAACACTTGGAAGGGATATTTATGTGATAAACTCAACAAGCTTAGGCTTGAGATTTTTAACAGAATTTTCATTAATACAACTGTTAGGTAGAATTGATACACTTCCATACTGGCATTGTTTAAGAGATAGAAATGTTAAAGATGATTTACTTATAAGATATATGAGAGAAGAATGGTATAAATTATCTGAGGAAAGAAAAATGTTGAGATTTTCTAAAATTGCCAAGTTATACTTTGGCTATTATATAGCTAAAAATTTACCTGATGATATAAGGGGTAGAGTTATCTTTAATCCAAAAACTAAAGAAGGTAAAGAAAATACTGTTAGATTAATGACCCTTTTAAGAAAATTCTATAAATTGGATAAAACAGACTTTTTCAATTTTAACAGTTATCTATACATATGGAAAAAATCTCCCTTCTGTAGTTATCCTTATAATAAAAAATTAGATATATTTTTAGAAAAAAATGTAGATATAAATACCTTCCAAATATCTAATAAATTTGACCCTGTAATGGAAACAGTTTTAGATTGGTCTAATTCTCGCTAACTTTTTCCTTTCTAACTTCTTGATAGCTTAATCCATAATAAACAAAATGTCCTTGAATTTTTTTATCCTTACTGAAGTAAAATTTAGAAATAACATCTATCTTTCTATCTTCATCTGTGTAAATGTCATACTCTAATAATGCTTCATAATCTCCCTTAAGCCATAAACCTCTTGGTTTTATCTTTAGTTTTGGATATAGAGATAGGATTATCTTAAAGTATTTTCTTAATTCATCTTCCCCAACAAGTGTAAGTTTTTCAGGAAAAGCCTCTTTTACTTTTGGGTCGAAAAGCTCTGCAGATTTTGAATAATTTTCCATTATTTTATCTATATTCTTCTCATTCCAACCTTCTATCCAGTTGTCTATTAACTTTTTTAAGTCGTTCTCCATTTTTTCTCTCCTTTAATCTTTTATCACTTTTAAAGGTTGTAAAATTCTGTTTTCTTTTATCTCTCCTATTCCTAAAAACTTATTTTGGGAAGAAAACACTTTAGCTAAGCCTTTAATATTATAAGGAATTTTAAATCTTTGACCATATATAAATCTTAAGTCGTATTCTTCATCAAGTTTTATCTCAGGAAAAAAGTATAAAGCTTTCTCTAAAGGTATAATTAACTTTTGAACTTCCTCTAAAGGCATTCTAAGGATTTCCTCTAATCCTTTTGCATCTTTAACATTAAATAAACCTATTTTTGTTCTTCTTAAAGAATAAACATAAGCTCCACAGTTTAGTTTATCTCCTATATCTTTAACCAAACTTCTTATATATGTTCCAGAAGAGCACTCAACTTTTATCTCAAAGTATGGAAAGTTTATATTTAATATTTCTATATCATAGATATTTACAACTACAGGTTTTAACTCTGGTTTTAATCCCCTTTTAGCAAGTTGATATGCTCTCTTTCCTTTAATTCTCTTTGATGAAAATGGAGGTGGTATCTGTGGATAGCTTCCAATAAATGAGTAAACTACTTTTTTTATATCACTTTCAGAAACTTCACATTCTATCTTTTCTATTACCTTTCCCTCTCTATCGTATGTATCTGTTATTTCTCCAAGCTTACCTATAGTTATATACTCTTTATCTAATTTTTGAAAATATTCTGTAAATTTTGTAGCTTTTCCTAAAGTTATAATCATTAATCCAGATGCACTGTAATCTAAAGTTCCAGTATGTCCTGCCTTTGATATATTAAAATGTTTTTTTAGTTCTAAAACCAGATTGTTTGAAGTAATTCCTTCCGGTTTATCTACAAGTAGTATTCCATTATTCATCATATTTTTCCTTAAAATTAATTAACTTAAAAATTTCCCTATTTTGAAATTTTTGAAATAATTATTAGGAGTAGGGACAGAATAATACTAATTAAGATAGATGTTGTTATTGGGAAGTAGAAAACAAAATTATCTCTCTTTATGTATATATCTCCCGGTAGTCTTCCTAGATTAAAAGGTAATTTATCAAAAAAAGTTAGAAGTAAACCTAATACAGTTAAACCTATTCCTACCAAAAATATAAACTTACCTATCTGCTCCATCTTTTACCAAATGTTCTTCAAAAGATTTATAAAAAGTTTAAATAGAAGAAAAATGAAGTTTTTTAACTTTTATCTTCTTCTTCTTTCTTCTTTGATTTCCTGCCTCTTTTCTTTTTCTTTGTTTGTTCCTCAGATTTTTCTTCTTCGGTTTTAGTCTCTTTTTTACTTTTTCTACCTTTTTTCTTACCTTCAGTCTTTTTTTCTTTAGCTTCCTTTTCAGTTTCTTCTATATTTTCTTCTTTAGCTTCTTTTACTTCTACTTCTTTTACCTTTGCATTTTCCTTTAGGAATTCGTAAACTTTTTTCTTTAAAATTCCATAAATTATGTTATTTATTAATCCTTCTTTCTCTAAATACTCTCTAACTTGTTCAGGAGTAGCATTATAAGTTTTAGCCATTTCCTCTATTTCTTTATTTATCTCTTCATCATCAACCTTTATATTCTCAAGCTCAGCTATCTTATTAACTATAAACATTAATTTAACATTTTTCTTAGCCTGTTCTTCTAATGAGGGAACTGCTGCCATTAACATATCTTGACTAGGTTTAACTCCAACACTTTCTAGCTGTTTAGCATACTCTTGGATTAAATAATTAAGCTCTGCCTTTAATAAAGACTGTGGCAACTCAAAATCATTTTCATTAAGAAGTTTCTCAGTTATCTTATTTTCTATTTCTGTATTTTTAGCTAACTCTATAGACTTTTTTAAATTCTCCTCTATCTTTTTCTTAGCCTCATCTACATTCTCACCTAGATTTATCTCTTTTACAAACTCATCATTAAATTCAGGTAATACCTTTTTATAAACTTCTTCAATTTTTACCTTTACTGTTGCTTTTCCAAACTCTTCTCCCTTCTCATTAAATAGAGGAACATCTCTAACTTCTACCTCATCACCTTTTTTCTTTCCTAAAATTTCTTTCTCTATTTCTTGCCTTAGCTGATTTTCACCAACAACTACCTCAAAATTATCCTCCTCAGTTTCTCCTTTATCAGTTTCTATGTAATAATGTATTTTAATCTTATCTCCATTTTCTACTTTTTTGTCAGCAGGTTCATACTTTGCATATTGATTTCTAAGCCTATTTATAGCTTCCTCTATATCTTCAGGTTTTACTTCCCTCTTTGCAATTTCCACTTCTAAACCTTTATAATCTTTCAATTCGAACTCTGGAGCAACTTCAAAACTTAAAGTAAGTTTTAGTTTATCTCCATTTAGCTCCACATCTCCAAATGATATTTCAGGAGAAACAGGTGTAAGATTATATTCTTCAATTATTTTTTGAAATTTCTCATTTATAAATCTTTTAGCAACTTCTTCTTTTATTGCATCTTTATACTTTGCTCTAACCACACTGTCAGGGATATGTCCCTTTCTAAAACCCGGAATATTAACATTTTTCTTAATTTCTTTTATTACATCCTTAATAAGTTTAGAAATCTCTTTTCCATCCTCTTCAACTGTTATAATTCTAACTAATCCTTTTTCTTCAAGATTTACTACCATAAAATCAACTCCTTATATAGTTTTTATTAAATTTAAACAAGGCTTTATTATATCAAAAGGTTTTAAATTTTGTTAGAATTTTCAAAAAAAAGGTTGGGGAAGTAATAATATGTTAGGTATAATTGGAGGAAGTGGGCTCTATCAGATTGAGGGAATAAGAATAATTAAAGAAGAAAAAATATTAACTCCATATGGAGAGCCTTCAGACAACTATATAATTGCTGAGTATAAGGGAAAAAAATTGGTATTTCTACCTAGACACGGTAGAGGTCATAAATATCCACCACATCTAATAAACTACAGAGCTAATATATGGGGATTTAGGAAGTTAGGAGTAAATAAAATTTTATCTGTTGGAGCCGTTGGAGGTATTAATCCACTGTTAAAAGCAGGTGATTTTGTTATAACAGACCAATTTATTGATTTTACAAAAGTTAGACCAAATACTTTTTATGAAGGTGAATACACTATATACGATGAAACAGATAATAAAGACGATTTAGTAATGGAATATTTAAGAAATAATAGAGTTGTTCATATTGATATGACAGAACCTTTCTGTGAAGAAATGAGAAATATATTAATAAAAAGTTGCTCTAAATTAGGATACAGATTTCATTCAAGAGGTTGTTATGTAGCTACTGAGGGACCAAGACTTGAAACATCAGCTGAAATAAAAGCCTTCTCTCTATTAGGTGCTGATGTTGTAGGAATGACTTTGGTTCCAGAGATTGTTTTGGCTAGAGAGTTAAATATACACTTCGCAAGTATTAATGTTATCACAAATCTAGCCGCTGGAATAAAAGGAGATAGACTTACATCTGATGAAGTTATAGAGATGATGTCCAAAAAACAGGAAGAGTTAAAAAATATTTTGATTGATTTTATAGAAAATTTATCGGACAACTTTAATTGTAAATGTGAAGATGTATTGAAAGGTGCTGGTATTTAGATTTATTATGCGAGCGGAGGGAGTCGAACCCTCACGGCCTTGCGGCCACGGGATCCTAAGTCCCGCGCGTCTGCCAATTCCGCCACGCTCGCAAAAATATGCCTAACTTAAACGTAATTTCTTAATTGAAAACTTATTTTAAGGTTTTTAGAAAAAAATTTCAAGCAACTGTATCTGTTCAGGATATGGTGAACAACTACCGATAAAAATTTTAACAATTTCAACTTTAGCAGGAGTTCTTAATCCTTAAATATATCTTTAGCCTCCTATTTAACTCATCTCATAATTCCTCTTCTGTATTCCTTATCAGTTTTTCTACATTTGAGTTTGTCTTTGGAATTTTGGGATAGCTAAAGTTTTGTCTATAACAGTAAACTAATAATACATTTTTTCTTTTGATTGTCTTTTTACTTTTTCCTTTATTAAATTTATTATCTTTCCAAAATAGCTTATTTTATTTTTAATTTTATAATCCTTTTTCCTTTCTACTTTATTTTATTTTGATAATTCTTATCTAAAATGAACATGCATAACATGCATAATAAAATTAGATTTAAAAAAGAAAACTTCTAAAAAAAAAGAAAGAAGGGAAAAACTTCCCTAACTTTGAAGGTTATATATTGTCAATAATTCTATTAAATGTTTCACTAGGTCTCATAGCCTTTTCAGTTTTTTCATCATCAGGATGATAGTATCCACCTATATCTTTCGGAGAACCTTCTGTAGCTCTTATTTCTTCTAATATTTTCTCTTCGTTAGCCTTTAACTCTCCATAAACTTTAGCAAACTTTTCTGCAAGCTCTTTATCTTCAGTCTGTTCTGCTAATGCTTCAGCCCAGTATAGAGCTAAGTAGTAGTGAGAGCCTCTAGTATCTAACTGTCCAACTTTTCTTTTTGGAGTTTTATCATTTTCTAAGTATTTAGCAACTGCCTTAGATAGAGCATTTGCAACTATATCTATTCTTGGATTGTCTTTTTCATGGAGAGCTTTTAATTGCTTTCTAGCTAGTTTTAAAGCTTCAACAAAAGCTAAAAACTCCCCTAAGCTATCCCATCTTAAGTGTCCCTCTTTTACAAACTGTTGGACATGTTTAGGTGCCGAACCACCTGCTCCAGTTTCAAATAATCCACCACCTGCAATTAATGGGACTATAGATAATGACCTTGCAGATGTTCCAACTTCAATAATTGGGAATAAATCAGTTAAGTAGTCTCTTAAAACGTTTCCTGTTGCTGAAATAGTGTTTTCTCCATTTCTAAATCTAGCAAGTGTATATTTCATAGCATCTTCTGGAGCTTTTACAAAAATCTCTAAATTTTCAATATCATATTTAGGTAATTCTTCTTTTAACTTCTCTATTAGATTTTTATCGTGAGCTCTATACTCATCTAACCAGAATATAACAGGATAACCTGTTTCTTTAGCCCTATTGATAGCAAGTTTTATCCAATCTCTTATAGCTATATCCTTAGTAATACAGCTTCTATATATGTCTCCTTCATTTACACAATGCTCTATTAATACATTACCATCTTCATCAACAACTTTTATTTTTCCATCTGCAGGTGGGAAGAATGTTTTATCATGGGAGCCGTATTCTTCAGCTTTCATAGCCATTAAACCTACATTCTGAACTGTTCCTATCTTAGTTGGGTCAAACTGTCCTCTAGCTTTTATATCTTCAACTATCTCTTTATACATAGTTGCATAACTTCTGTCAGGAATACATAAAACTGTGTCGTCAGTTTCTCCAGATGGTCCCCAACCTTGTAAACCGTTCTTTATTACAGCTGGCACAGATGCATCAATGATAACATCGTTTGGTCTGTGTAAGTTTGTAATTCCCTTATCACTGTCAACCATATACATTCTTGGTCTTTTAGCATAAATCTCTTCTAAAGTTTTCTTAATTTCATTCTGTTTCTCTTCAGGTAATTTAGATAATTTATTTTCTAAATCAACTAAACCATTGTTTGGATTAAATCCGATTTCTTCTAGCTCTTTTCCATGTTTTTCAAATAACTCTTTATAGTAAACCCTTATAGCATCTCCAAATATAACAGGGTCTGAAACTCTCATCATTGTAGCTTTAACGTGTAATGAGAATAGAATATCATCTTCTTTAGCCCTATCTATAACCTCTGCAAAGTATTCTCTTAACTTTTCTCTATTCATAAATGTTCCATCTACAACATCACCTTTTCCTACTTCTACCTCTTTTAAAACAGTTTGATTTCCATTCTCATCTTCAAAGATGTATTTGATTTTAGTGTCCTTCTCAATTATCACTGATTTTTCATTTTCATAGAAATCTCCTGACTTCATATGTGCTACATGAGATTTGGAGTGTGGAGAGACTTCTTTTAATCTGTGAGGATGTTTTTTAGCGTAATCTTTAACAACTTCAGCTAATCTTCTGTCAGAGTTCCCTTGTCTTAAAACAGGGTTAACAACTGAACCTACACATTTCATATATTTCTCTCTAATTTTCTTCTCTTCTTCAGTCTTTGGCTCTTCAGGAAAGTCTGGTAATGGATAGCCTTGTTCCTGAAGTTCCTTAATTGTTGCTACTAACTGAGGAATAGAAGCTGAGATATTTGGTAATTTCATTATGTTTGCTTCTGGTTTCCAAACAAGCTCACCTAGATAAGCCAAATCATCATTAACTTTTTTATCTTCAGGTAAGATGTCAGAAAATTGTGCTAATACTCTACCTGCCAATGAGATGTCTCTAACTTCGATTTCTACATCTGCATCTTTTGTAAATGCTCTCATAATAGGTAGTAAGGAATAGCTCGCCAATTGAGGGGCTTCGTCAACTTTTGTCCATATAATTTTTGCTTTTGCCATACAGTTTTCCCTCCTAATAATTTCTAAAGATTTAGATAGTGTTTTTTAATATTATACAAAAAATAAAACGCTGTTTTAAAATTTTAAACAATAATAAAATTAATGGATAAATCAGTATAAAATAAATATACAGTGGTTTCTTTTTTTATTTTTGGCAAAATTTTTGCTTTCAATAATATAAAACACCTCTTCAATATATAACTAACAGTTTAAATTTTTGAGGTAAAGTTATGATAGAGTTTTTAAAAAAAGTAGGTGTAGGAAAAAATAAGTGGAAAGATTTAAGCTATGAAGAAAGCCTAACTGCCCAAAGGGAAATATTAAATAAAAGTGTGAATGATATACAGTTAGGTTTTTTCTGGGGAGCTATGAGATTAAAACATCCGACTGTAGATGAGCTTTCCGGATTTTTAGATGCTTTAAAGGAAGAGACAAACTTTATAAACACTGAAGAGTTATTTCCCTTAGACATTGCAGTAAATTATGATGGAAAGAATAGAACCATACATATTCTCCCATCTTCAATATTTATAGCAACTGGTGCTGGTGCAAAAATTATAGGACATGGAAATGAAAATGTTCCCTCTAAATTTGGAATAACATATCACCAAGTTTTAAATGCTATGGGTTGTGAGTATCCTAAAAATCGGGAAAATATTTTAAAAGCTTTAGAGTTGTCAGGTTTCAGTTTTTATCACCAAAAACTTTATAATCCCAAATTACATCTCTTATTACCAAAGAGAAGAAATTTTTATTTAAGAACCTATCTAAACACTATTGAAAAAATTATCAATCCTTTTAAAACAACTAAGATTATAATTGGAGTTAATCACAGTAATTATATATCTAAATATGAAGAGTTAGCAATTTATTCAGGCTTTAAAGATGTTTTTGTTGTAAAAGGTTTAGAAGGTGGAATAGAACCTTTTATTGATAGGGAAACGAAAATATTTACAAATAGAGCTTTCTCTTTAACAATTTTGTCAAAAGACAGAAACAATAATGTATCCATTTCAAATAAAAATGTATCTCTTAAAGAAAATGCTCTTATAAATTTATCTATACTGAAAAATGAGGATAATCCATTTAGAGAGTGGGCTATTTTAACTGCTGGAATTTTAATAGTAGCTTACGGTCTAACTGAAGATATAAAAGAGGCAATAAATGTAGCAGAAGAAAGTTTAAAATCCGGTGTAGCATATGAAAATTTTGAAATATACAAATCAATAACTAGGAAGTAAAAATCTTTTTTATGTTTCTATTTTAAATCCTTTAGGTAATTCTGGAAATTTTTCTATATAAATACTCTCTGATGGAAATGCAAATGATGAGCCGTTTCTCTCTACTATCTCCATTATTTTTAACATTACATCCTGTTTAATGGCTAAATACTCCTCCCAGTCTGCAGTATCAGTAAATGTATAGATAAATATATTTAATGAGCTATCTCCAAATTCATCAAAGTAAACTAATAATGTTAAATTTTTATCTATTCTTGGATGTTCTATAAGCATATTTTTTATATCTTCAACTATTTTTCTAACTACCTTTACAGGCGTATCATATGTTAACCCTACATACATCTTAATTCTTCTATTTTGTCTCCTTGAAAAATTCTCTATAGGATTGTTAGCGATATAGCTGTTTGGAACAGTTATTAATGATTTTTCAAATGTCCTTATCTTTGATGTCCTTAAACCTATATCTTCAACTATACCTTCCACCGAACCGACTTTTATCCAATCTCCCAACTTCATAGATTTGTCTGCTAATATTGTTAAACCACCGAAGAGATTTGCTACTGTGTCTTTCGCCGCTAATGCAAAAGCTAAACCACCTAGTCCCAGAGATGCTACCAGTGCAGAAACATTTATTCCCCATTCCTGTAATATAGAGGCTATACCTAATACTATTATTAGTAATTTTAAAGTTTTTATGAAAAAATTACCTATCTCTTGAGATAACTCTTTTCCAAATTTAGCGGAAAATTTGTATATTTCGGATTTAAAAGTGTTTACTATATTGTAGAATATCCAAAAAACTGAAATAATTACCAAAGATTTAATTAAATGTTGAAAAAATATACCTTTTATTCCAAGTATTCTTATGGATGACCAAATTCCGAAGACTATAAATAAATATCTAACAGGCGGGATAATAACTTTAAGAATTTTATCATCAATTTTTGTTTTGGTTTTACTAACAATCTTTTTTAAAATTTTGACTATAAAGTATGTAAATATCTTTCTAAAAGATAGGAATAATAAGAAAACTAATATAGAAAATATCCATTTGTATAGAGGAATACCAAAAATTCTTTCTGAGAAAAAGTTTATAATATCCTTACTTAAAAAACTTAATAAGAAGTCCATATTTATCTACACTTTAACTTTTAAAGATATTAATTGTAAATTCTAAACTTCCTGATAAACTGAGTTTATCCCCATTTTTTAATGGGAATTCCTGCATAGGAAGGAGTTTTAAACCATTTAAATATGTTCCATTTGTGCTGTTTAAATCTTGAACAAACCAAGTCCCATCTTTGTACATAAATTTTGCATGTTTTCTAGAAACTGTTTTATATCTCTGCAAGAAATCTCCACCTACCCCATGTCTTCCAACAACATCTCCGTCTCTAACAACAATCTCAAAATCATCACCTTTTAAAACAAGTTTACTTTTAGTTAAAATAACTGTTTTTTCACTTTCTTCTAAATCAAGCAAATCAAATGGAAGTTTTGTATCCTGTGTTTTTTGCTCCTCCCCAGTTTTATTTATTTCATCACACTCAACAGGTGGAATAGATGTAATATCCGTCATACAGTTTATACATATTGGCTCATCAGGAGGATTTTTAGTTCCACAGGTTGGGCATATCTTACATAAGCTCATTCAGTATCTCCTTCATATCTTTTTGATAAGGTATTCCTAATATATATATATCGTTATTCTTTTCTACGATCTGCAAGTGTTTATTTTTCTTCTCTTTTCTATATTCATTATAAATTTTTTCAAGTCTTTTGTTAAATATATACATCTTTTGATTATCTGAACCTTTCCATATGGAATCTGTTTCTAAACCATCTACAAATCTTCCAGAGATTAAAACATCTATATATTTTAAAATATTAATATATCTATCTTTTATTTCTTTATACTCATAACCTGTATATACAAGAATATCTTTAAATCCATTTAACTTTAGTTTCTTTAATAAATACTCCAATGCTTTTGGTTGGTCAAAGGGTTCACCA
>JALSPY010000070.1 GCA_026985705.1 Hydrogenothermaceae bacterium
ACAAAAACTTTAGAGGAGAGAATTGGAAATGAGAATGTCTGTTTATTTTGCTCCTACGATGAAAGAAGCACCTGCAGAGGCGGAAGTTCCAAGTCATAAACTTCTATTGAGAGCTGGTTATATAAGGAAATTAGCATCTGGAATATATGAATATTTACCACTAGGTTTAAGAGTATTAAGAAAAATTGAAAATATTATTAGAAAATATATGGATGAAGCTGGAGCCTTAGAGGTATTACTACCAATATTAACACCTGCGGAGCTATGGCAAGAAACAGGAAGATGGGATGTTTATGGAAAAGAATTATTTAGACTTAAAGACAGAAAAAATAGAGATTTTGCACTAGGTCCAACACACGAGGAAACAATAACAGATTTAGTTAGGAAAAATATTCACTCATATAAAGATTTACCTAAAAACTTCTATCAGATACAAACAAAATTTAGAGATGAAGCGAGACCAAGATATGGGTTAATAAGGGGAAGAGAATTTATAATGAAAGATGCTTACTCATTTGATATTTCAGAAGAAATGGCAGTTAAATCCTACGAAATAATGAAAGAAACATACCATAAAATATTTTCATCATTAGGTTTAGACTACATTATGGTTGAAGCTGATGTTGGGGCTATTGGGGGTAAGTATTCCCATGAGTTTGTTGTAAAAGTTCCAAACGGAGAAGCTCATATAGTTTACTGTGAAAAATGTGGATATGCGGCAAATGTGGAAACTGCTAAGTATGAGTTTGAGCTTGATAAACTACCACCAGAAGATGAGAAACCTTTAGAAAAGGTTTATACTCCAAATGTTTCATCAGTTGAGGATGTAGCTAAATTTTTAAATGTTGATACTAAAAAAATTGTAAAAACCCTCGTTTATATTCTATCAGATGGTAGAAAGGTAGCTGTTTTAATAAGGGGAGATAGAGAGCTAAATGAAACAAAATTGATAAACTACTTCAAAGTTTTAGACTGTAGATTGGCAACTTCTGAAGAGTTAAAAGAAATGAATATTGTTGAAGGTTTTGTTGGTCCGATAGGTTTAAATTTACCTATTTATGCAGATATATCAGTAAAAGATTTACACAATTTTGTTATAGGTGCAAATGAAAAGGATTACCACTTTATAAATGTAAATATACCTAGAGATTTTGAGCCTATAGAGTTTGTTGATTTTTCTACTGCAAGAGAAAATGACCCTTGCCCAGTTTGTAAAGCCCCATTAAAGGAAACAACAGGTTTAGAGGTAGGACATATATTCTTACTTGGAACTAAATATTCAGAAGCTATGAAAGCTTACTTTGTTGATAAAGACGGAAAGGAAAAACCTATTATTATGGGATGTTATGGAATTGGCGTAAGTAGGTTGATGGCTGCAGCTGTAGAGCAAAGTTATGATGAAAACGGTATTATCTGGCCTGAGGAGATAGCACCATTCAAACTAATGATACTTCCTTTAAACATAAAAGATGAGAAGATAAAAAATAAAGCTGAAGAGATATATAAAAAAGCCTTAGATTTAGGAATAGAGGTTTTAATTGATGATAGGAATATATCGGCAGGAGCTAAATTCAAAGATGCAGATTTGATAGGAATACCCTATAGAATAGTTATTGGAAGAAAATTAAAAGATGGCATTATAGAATTCCAAAAACGAACTGGAGAGAAAGAAGAGATTAGTATTAACGATATAGACAATCTATTAGAAAAGCTGAAATAGTTAACTTTCGCAGAAAAATTGATAGAAGGAGCTGTATAAACTTTCCCTCTTTAGAAGCTCCTCATGTGTTCCTTCCTCTATTATTTTTCCTTTATCTAAAACATATATATAATCTGCTTTTCTAATTGTAGATAGACGGTGAGCTATGTATATCACTGTTTTATCCTTTAAATAATCCTCTAATGCTTTAATAAGTTTAGTTTCTGTTTTAACATCTAAAGCAGAAGTTGCCTCATCAAGTATTACCACTTTAGGATTTGCTAAAATCATTCTAGCTATAGCTAATCTCTGTTTTTGTCCACCAGACAGTCTAACTCCATTTTTTCCCACATATGTTTCAAGTTTATCTGATAAATTCTCAACAAAATCTTTAAGTTGAGCTATCTCTAAAGCTTTCCAGATTTTTTCTTCAGGGATAGCCTCTCCAAGTGTTAAATTAAATCTTAAAGTATCGTTAAAGAGCATAGGATTTTGTAAAACTAAATATACATTTTCTCTTACAATATCTAACCCTATCTCCTCAACCGGTATATTGTCATATAAAACTTTCCCCTTATTAACAGGATAAAATCCAACAATAATGTTTGCTAATGTTGTCTTACCACTTCCCGAGGCTCCAACAATAGCTATTTTTTTCTCTTTTTCAATATTTATATTAATATCTTTTAAAACATAATTAATACCATCATAACTGAACCATACATCTTTTAAAGTTATAGAAACTGAATTTTTATCTTTAAATGGATTTTTCAGATGTGGGTAGTTAGGCTCTGTTTTCATAGAGAATATTTGATTAATTCTCTTTAAAGCTTCTGTTGCAGAGTGGAAAGAATACTGAATAGATAAAAGCTCCTGAACTGGAGTTATCATAACCCATAGATAACCAAATATAGCTAACATAAGACCTATTGTAAGCTCCGAGTAAGCAACAAAAAGAATACTCACAGAACGGAAGACCTCATAACCTGCTAAAAACACAAACATAGAAAGTCTAGCTCCAGCTTCATTTTTCCAACTGTATTCAATAGATGCAGTTTTTAAATTATCGGCTAACTTTATAATCTTGTTTATGAAATCCTTCTCTTTATTGGAGGCTCTTATCTGCCAGAATAACTCTAAAGTTTCTGTTATATACTCTTGAAATTTCTCAACTTTTTTATTCTCTAAAGCTTTAAGTTTTCCAACTTTTCTACCTATTATAGTTGTTATGTATATCACCACAGGATTTAATAAAACTATCAATAACCCTAATTTCCAGTTTATAAAGATTAAAACTGTTGCAACTCCCAATATCATAAAAACAGATATAATTAATTTGCTTACAGTTTTTCCTATAAAATCATCTATGGTGTTTATATCTGTAATAATCTTAGAAACAATGGCTCCAGTTCCTATAGTTTCATATTCAGCCATAGAAACTCTTTCTAAATGTTTTAAGGTTTTTACTCTTATATGATGTGTAATACTTTTAGATATATTTGTGAAAATTTTTACTTGTATAGATGTAAAAATAAAAAATAAAAATCTCATTAATACGACTATTACAAGTGCAGTAAATACATAACTTAATGTATCTCCTTTCCCAAAAAATTTTTCATATGTATGTATAAATATACCCGGTTTGTTAAGTAAAACTTCATCTACAATTAAAGGAAGAATTAATGGAGCAGGAACACTTACAGATATAGCTAAAAAGGCAAAAATATGACCTAAAATTAACTCCTTCTTATACTTCTTTAACTCTCTAAATATATCTTTCCAATTTATCAATAAAAAATCCCTGTTATTTTGTTTTTATAATAATTGTATTTAAGTAAAAGGTTAAAACCTAGCTTAAACTGAAATTTAAATTAAGTATAGTAGCAAAAAAGAATGTATATAAATTTAGAAAGGTGGAAAAAAATGACAAGAAAAAGAATACGTAAACTAAGGTATTCAAAATATAGTTATAACTAGGTTTATAAAAATAGATATCAAACAAACTACAAACAAAAATACAGATGTAATGATTGCAACAGATATTTTACTGAAAACCCAGATAAAGTTTACTTAAATCCAACGATATTATATTTCTTATTTGTTTTAAAGCATACTTTAAAACAGTTGAAGAATTAAAATAAGTAGAAATTAAAT
>JALSPY010000071.1 GCA_026985705.1 Hydrogenothermaceae bacterium
TGATATATTACATTTGTTTTTAAGAGATAAATTAGCAAGTTTAAGGAAGGAAACGAAAGGAAATAGCAAAGGTATAAAAAGTTTAAGAAAATACTTATCTTTAATTTTCGTTTTTTCGGGTTTAATATGATTTTCACTTACAAAGCTTAATACCCATGAGAAAATATATATTTTAAAATTTGGAATTATTTTTTATAATAATTCAGTTATTAAGATTATATAACCATAGGAGGATTGATGGATTGATAGGATTTGGACCTCATTTAATGGTTGATGGTTATCAAGCAAACTATGATGTATTGGCTAGTGTTGAGGCTATAACAAACTTTCTTGAAGAGCTACCTAAAGAAATTGAAATGACTAAAATAATGCCACCTTATGTTTTTAAGTATGATGGTGGAGATAAACCTGAAGATTGGGGAATATCTGGATTTGTAATAATAGCTGAAAGTCATATAAGTATTCATACTTTTCCTGAAAAAGAATATTTCTCTTTAGATATATTTTCCTGTAAAGATTTTGATATAGATAAGGCTATAAAGATAATAAAAGAATACTTTAATACAGATAATTTAGAAATAAGAACTACTAACAGAGGGACGGAATTTCCAAGAGATATTAGAATTGCTACATCTATAACTAAAGCTCAAAGAAACAGACTAATATAAATTTTTGGGGGCTGTTGCCCCTTTAAAAATTATGGAAATTTTAGATTATCTAGAGTTATCTCTAATAAAGGGTGTAGGAAATAAAACATTAAAGACATTATTAGAGAATCTTAAATCTCCTAAAAATATATTTTCCTCAACTGTAAGTGAGCTTTCTAAATTTATTCCTAAAAAACAAGCTGAGATAATACTAAAAAGAGACAAAAGTTATAGGATTAAAGCCGAAAGAGAGTTAAAAGTTATAGAGAAAAAGAATATAAAGTTAACTCATATAAATGATAGACAATATCCATCTATCTTAAAGGAAATACCAGATCCTCCGATAATCCTATATTATTTAGGTGATATAACAATCTTAGATAAAAACATAGCTATAGTTGGAAGTAGAAGATACTCTTCGTATGGCAAAGTTATAACTGAAAAATTTAGCAGTGAATTAGCTGAAAACGGTATAAATATAGTTTCAGGTTTAGCTTTAGGAATAGATAGTATAGCTCATAAATCAGCTTTAAAGGTTAAAGGAAAAACTACAGCAGTATTAGGTAATGGAATAGATATTATTTATCCCTATGAGAATAAAAAACTTTTTGAAGAAATAAAAGAAGAAGGTTGCATTATCTCAGAATTTCCGATTGGAACTACTCCTTCTAAATATACATTTCCACAGAGAAATAGAGTTATAGCTGGTCTGTCTTATGGTGTAATAATAACTGAAGCTCCAGAAAAATCAGGTGCATTAATAACTGCTAGTTATGGTTTAGAGTATAACAGGATTATTTTTTCTATACCTACAAATATAACCAATCCATATGGAAAAGGTTCCAACAATTTACTTAAAGAGGGAGCTTTCCCACTTACAGATATAGAAGATATTTATAAGGAATTAACTTTTTTAAAGTTGGAGAGAAAAGATCAGATTGTAAATTTATCTTCTGTAGAAAAAAACATTTTGAAAAATCTGTCTAAACCTACACATATAGATGATTTAGTGTTAAAAACAGGTTTAGAAATGGATAAACTTATAGAAATTCTATTTGAAATGGAAATGAAAGAGTTAATCTCAAATGAGAATGGACTAATAATTGCAAAGATATTTTAAATTATTAAATATCTTTTAAAACACTATCTATATTGTTTTCTTTAGTTAAAAATAGCTTAATATTTCTTTTTCTTAAATTATTTTTAAAACCTTCTCCGCATCTTTTAGTTATAAAGACTTTAATATTTTCTTCCTCTAAAACCTCCCATCTTTGATGTCCTGAATGTTCTCTTCCTCCATCCTTATGATGATTTAATGGATTTTCTAAAACTCTTTGAGATTTTATATTTTTATTTTCATCTAGCTCTATAATTACTAGATATTTAGCTCTACCGGGGTGTCCAGATATTTTAACTCCATCCATTGATGAGTATGCTACTTTCATTTTTTCAACCTCTAAGTTAGTTTTTACTTACCTAAATATTACCCAATAAAAAAATTTTTTTCAAATAGAAAATAAAATCATTCTAAAATTCCCTCTATACAGGAATAGAAAAATATACTTTTCAGCTTTTCTTTATCTGATAAATTTAGTATTTATAATATTATTTTTTGATATATTGCTTTTACTACTCTTTTTCTTTAATCTTTTTGATAAACCTGTTATACTTTATATTTACAACAGTATCCTTTTATAGGACATACATCACATTTAGGTTTTATAGGTTTACATAAAGTTTGTCCAAAGGCAACAAATAAATCATTAATTTTATTCCAATGCTCTTTAGGGACTTTTTCCATCAGTTGCTTTTCTGTTTCCTCTGGAGTTTTACTGTTTACAAAACCTATTCTGTTTGTTATCCTGTGAACGTGAGTATCCACACATATTGCAGGTTTTTTAAAGGATAAAGCTAAAACTAAATTAGCTGTTTTTCTACCTACTCCTTTAAGTTTCAATAAATCATCTAAATTGTCAGGAACTTTTCCATCAAACTTTTCTATAATATCCTTTGCAACTTCCTTTATAGCTTTTGCTTTATTTCTATAAAATCCAGCAGGATATATTGCCTTTGCTATTTCCTCTTCAGATAGCTTTATCATATCTTCAGGATTGTCAGCAAGTTTAAATAAATTTTGAGATGCTTTAGCTGTTATTTCATCTTTTGTCCTTGCACTTATAATTGTTGAAATTAAGATTTGAAAAGGTGTTCTTTTATCTCTTTTCTCCATTAACGATACTACTGGAGCATTCCACTTGACAAACTCTTTCTCTAGGATACTTAAAATTTTCAAAAACGTTTCTGTCTCTATTTTACACTTTCCCATAAACATTCCCTAATCATTAAAACTCTTAATAATTTATAACCATAGTTTCCAATTTAGAAAGGAACAAAAATAAAAAAACCAGAGGCAAAATAATAATAAAAATGCCACTGGATGCAAACAATAAATCATAAAAATTATATAACAACTGTTTATATATTTGTAGATGAGATATTAAAATTGATAGGACATAGACATAAAATAAAACAAAATTTTCTGACAGTGAATTGATAACCCCTTTAGTCTATGCTTCAATCTTCAAAAAAGGAAAAATATAATCCACAATAAAAGAATTCAATGAGAACTACAGGGATGTGTTCCCTTATATGCTACAATTACCTGCAATTGTTAAAAGAGCAAAAAAGCTAAAAAATTAATAAAACTTTTAATCATATTAAAATAATATTTATCCTTGATACCAAACCAATTCCTATTTGTAAAGTTATAAGGATAAGAAAATGTAAAAAAGTAAAAGGGAAAATGTATAAAGGTAATAATGGAAATGGAAAATAATTTGGATATAAGCTTGCATTAATAATAGACACATATGAAGAACTAAATATAGAGTTAGATGCAATAAAGAAGGGAAAAATTTATAATAAACAGAGGAAAAAACAATCTTTTTTGAAAAAAGTCAGGAAGAAAATAGAGACAACATTTAGCAGATTAAAGTATATGGGAATTGAGAATACTAAGGCTGTTTTTTGGAAGGTTTTTTGATTTAAATTCACTTTTTTATTTTAGCTTTACAGTTTAAAATTATCCTTAAGGTTTTAATTGAAAATTAGGGTATTTGAGGAAATAAAAAAATATTTGAAAAGTAAATTGATAGAGAAGATTGAGAAATTAGAGGAAAGGATGACAGGAATAACAAATCTACTA
>JALSPY010000072.1 GCA_026985705.1 Hydrogenothermaceae bacterium
ATGTATAGTTATGTTTTTACCAAAAATAGCCCTTAGATTTATCTCTGGATTTCCACCTGTTGTTGCTCCAAACGTGATTAAAGCTCCACCTTTTTTAGTTGCTAGAATTGATTTGTTAAATGTAGCCTCTCCTATATGGTCAACAACTATATCAGCTCCCTCTTTATCTGTAATTTCTAAAACTTTATCTAAAAAATCCTCTTTATTGTGATTAATTACAAAGTCAGCTCCTATCTCCCTAGCCTTTTCTATCTTCCAATCATCTCCAACTGTTGTTATAACTTTAGCTCCAAATAATTTAGCTATCTGTATTCCAGCAGTCCCAACTCCTGAACCACCACCAAGAATTAATACAACGTCCCCAGCCTTTACCTTTCCTCTACTAACTAAAGAGTGCCACATTGTAGTATAGGTTATTCCTATACTTGCTCCCTCTTCAAAAGTTAAACCTTCTGGCAGTTTAAAAACATTAATAGATGGAACTTTTACATACTCTGCTGATACTCCATCTGTTATAACTCCAAGTATATTAAATGATTTACACTCGTTATCTTTCCCTGATAAACATTTTTCACAAACACCACAGGATAAACCGGGATAAACAACAACCTTATCTCCCTCTTTAACATTCTTTACAGCCTTTCCTACTTTTACAACTACTCCACTACAGTCTGATGCAAAAATATGAGGCATTGGAATTTTTACAGGATATTTTCCTTCCATTACCCATACATCTAAATGGTTTAAAGAAAATGCTTTAACTTGAACTATAACTTCATTTTCTTTTTCTAATTCTGGTATAGGAAATTCTCCGAATTTAATATTGTTGAAATCTCCATGTTTATCATAATAGGCAACCTTCATCTTTCCCATATATATTACCCTCTTATACAAAGTTAACTATACTGTTAATATCAAAATCTTCTATATTAGGTTTTTTTACTCTTTTATGAACATCCTTCAATTGCTTTATTTTTAAATCTCCATTTTCAAAGGAAACCATAATATTCTTATTCCCCGCTAAAAACTGTTTAACTGCAAAAACTCCAAATTTTGTTGCTAATATTCTATCAAATGCAGAAGGGGAGCCTCCCCTTTGAATATAACCTAAAACTGAGTATTTAATATCTATTTCTATACCTTTTTTTTTCAATCTTTCCATTAATGTTGCTCTTAAATCTTTTGCATGTGCTACTCCTTCTGCTAAAATTATAATAAAGTTCTTTTTACCTTTTAGAAATGCTTTTTCTATACTTTCCTCTATTAAATACATAGGAAATGGATATTCAGGTATTAATGTTAAATCAGAACCACTTGCTATCCCTGAAGCTAATGCTATAAAACCACTTTTTCTCCCCATTACTTCAATTATAAAAATTCTTTCATGTGAGTAAGAGGTATCTCTTATTTTAGAAATTGCATCTACAACCGTATTAACTGCAGTATCAAAACCTATCGTGTAATCGGTGCCAAATACATCGTTATCAATTGTTTTGGGGATAAAAATAATAGGTATATCAAATTCAGTAGCTAATAGATAAGCTCCCTCAAATGAGCCATTGCCACCAATAATAAACAAACCATCTATTTTATGTTTTTTTAGATTTTTATATGCTATTTTTCTATATTTGAATTCGGTAAATCTACTTTCACGAGATGTTAATAAAATAGTTCCTCCTTTATCTATAATTCCTGAAACATCTCTCGTTGAGAGGGTAAAAAAATTATTTTCTATTAATCCTTTATATCCCCTTTTTACTCCAAAAACTTCTAAACCGTAGTAATAACCACTTCTAACGATAGCTCTTATACAGGCGTTTAAACCTGGTGCATCCCCTCCACTCGTCAAAACTGCTATTCTTTTCATCCTAAAATTACCTTTTTAATTCTGCAATTTGTTCTATTAAAGCATCGTTGAAACCTTTAGATATTATCAATTCTAAATAATTTTGGGCTGATTCAAAAGTTTTAAATTTTCCACAGTATACTCCATAAAAATTTTTATATGGTCTAATAAAACAGTTTTTAAGTTTATTCTTCTTTATAAATTCTTTTGCATTAACTTTAGAAGAACTTAAAGCCAGTCTCACTGAGTAAAATATTTTTATAACTTTAGCCTTTTTTAACTCTTTTATTCTTTCTTTAGCCATTCTTCCATATTTTGTATCAAACTTTGAAGCTATATAATAGTATTGATAGGCTTTATCATAATTTTTATTAATATCTTCTAAATAACCTAATATATAATGGGAGAAATCTTGATATTCTTTATAAGTTGATAGCATATATAAATACTTTTTAACCTTATTTAGTTTATTTTTTCTTAAGTAGTAAGAAACAAGAATTTTTAAAATTTCAGGATTTTTTTCATTTAGTTTTTCAAAATAGTATATGGACTTATCTATTTCTCCTAACTTATAGTATGCTAAAGCTTTATAGTAATAAATCCTTTCCATAACATTATGAGGATAGTCTTTGATATTCTTAGTTTCTTTAATCAGTTCCCTATACATACCAAGTTTATAGAGAGATATTAATTTATAAATAAAAATTTCTCTTGGAATATCCTCAAAACTCACTATTTTTTTATAATTTTTTTCTTCAAAATATATATTGATTAATGCTATTAGAAACTTCTTTTTCAACTCTTTATCTTTTACATACGGAATTATTTTTTCTAAGATTTCCTTTAGTTTTTCATCATTTTTTATGCTTTCTTTTATAACTGTTGCATAAATCCTGTCTTTAAAGTTATCTGAAATATCCATTTTGTTTATAAAATCTATAAAGTCAAAAATTAGCTCATCATTTTTAGATTTTATTGCTGAATATAACATTATCTTTAAAAGGGCATTTCTATTTTTAGTATCATTGGGATATTCTTTCAAATATTTTTTTGCTTTGTGGTAAGCTAAACTGTAAAATCCATCCTCATACAGCCCTTTAGTTAAGACTAACAGTCTTGTTCTATTAAAATCTTTGTTTAAATCTATTTTTTCTTTACTGTATGAAGTATCAGCTAGTAGATAAAAAGTTGTTGCTACAGCCAGTATAACTAAAAAGTTTTTACCCATTGATAGCTCTCAACCTTTAAGATTTTTATAAAAAATTTAACACAAATAAATATAAATATTTAAATCTGATAAGTCTAATAGATTGAAAGAAAAAAAGAAATTAAAATTTATAAAAAAATAAGCTGGAGGCTATATATGTCCGTATTAGTTGAGTTTGCAATGTTTCCTACAGATAAAGGAGAAAGTGTTAGTAGTTATGTAAGTAGAATAATAAAAATGATAGACGAAGAAGGAATACCTTATAAGCTTACTCCTATGGGAACGGTCTTTGAAGTTGAGAATATGGAAGATGCATTAAATATTTTAAATAAAGCTTACAAACAGTTAGAACCAGACTGTAATAGGGTTTATTCTGTTGTTAAGTTTGATATTAGAAAAAACAAATCAAACAGACTAAAACAGAAGATTAAATCTGTTGAAGAAAAGCTAGGTAAAGAAGTTCAAAAATAATAAAAGTCAAAAATGATTATACAGAGTTTATAAAAGTCGGCAGATTTAACTATGGAAATTATAAAAAGAATTCATGAAAAATTTAATAAAGAAACAGATGTAATAGTAATTCCTGACTGAAAATCTTTTATTTCACCATATTCAGATAAAACCCGTTAGAAAATTTATTAATAAGAATAATGGTAGTAAGCTCATATTCAACTACCAAATAACTCTTTAATCAAGATATAAAAAACCATTTAGAAATAGATATTTTTTGCAATAGAGATTATAAACACATTAAGTTTTTTTAGCTTAAAATATAAAAAAATTCAGATAAAAGGTTGTT
>JALSPY010000073.1 GCA_026985705.1 Hydrogenothermaceae bacterium
ATGAAATATACCCTAACAGGTAATTTTCAGTATGACTTAGGAATATACGGTTTAAAAAAGGTTTTAGATTTCTTTAAAGAGAAATATCAAACAGATGGAAGATTTTATATAGAGATAGATAAAGAACCTGAGGAGTTGTTAGAGCTTGTTATTCTTAAGCTTATATCCAATGAAAGTTTAGATTATTTTTTCCATAAAGTAGTTGAGACTTTATTTAAAGACAATAAAGAAATTAAAAAGAAAATAGAAAGTTTAAAGAAAGAAAACTCTGTAAAATTTTCTCAAAATATAGAAGATTTAACAAAAGAAAGTAAAAATTTAGAAAATGTAGTGAATGAAATTTCAAAAGAAATTAAATCAAAAATCAAAGAATTATTAGATATAGAAATAAATCTCAAAGATATAGAAGATATTATCTGGAATAAATCTGTAAATTTACTCAATAATGTTCTTTTAAATTTCCAAGCAGATATGAAAGTTAAAGGTAAAGAAACATTAAAAAAAGCTGTAGAAAAATTATACAAAGATATTGAAGATAAAAATTTATGCTCCTTTTGTGGAGAAAATTCAGGAAAGAGAATATCTAGAGATACATTCTTTTTTGCACCGGCACAACATAATGCTTTTTGGTTTAATGAACCGTCTATTTTTATTTGCCCTTACTGTTTAGTATCTAATCTTGCAATAACACAATCATTTACATTTCTAGGAAATAAGATAGATGCAGTTGTTGTTTACAGAGCAAATTTGGAAGATTTGGAAAATATAAATGATAGTTTAAGCTCAGAATTAAAAGATATTGGAGAAATTACTAAAAAAATCATAGATTATGAAAAATTGGTTTTAAAAGAGAGAGCTACTTTAAACGATTTACAAATCATAGAGTTTGTTTTAGATAGTCAATCTCCACATATGGAATTTTATCTTTTAACAGAGGATATTATTCTGAAACTATTAAAAGTTGAAGATAATGTTAGTAAGCTATACGACAAATATAAAGATAGTTTATGGGGACAGGTAAAAGATAAAACAGGATATAAAACAATAAACTTATCTAGGGAAATCTTAAAGTATTTAACAAACAATCAAAAGCTATTTTATTTAGTTCAAAGGTTTGCCAAACTTTCTATAATGGCAGAGATATTTAGAGAAAATAAAACTAAAAATCCACCTGTAAAAGGCTTTTATATATCTGTCTTATTAGAAATTTTAAAAATGCATTTTGTTTTGGAGGAAAATTTGGAGATGAAACATTTTGAAGCATTTAAAGAGTATGGGCAGTTTTTGAGAGGTAAAGTTTTATCCCAATTATCAGAGGGAGGAAATATAAACTGGAACACATTTAACAACAAAATAATAGCTCTTGCAAACTCATTTTTAGACGCTTCTAAAGGCAGTTTTGAGCAGTTTATGGAAACTTTAACACGAGTTATGATTAGCTATGACGCTCCAATAAATACAGACCACTTAAAAATGATAAACAAAGATACATATAAAGAAATATCTACAACTATAGCTTTAGCATTAATGACTAGGAAAGCAGAAGAAGAGAAAAAATCTTCGGAGGAAGAAAAATCTTCTGGAGAAACAGGAGAAGTTGGAAACCTTAAATTATAATGTATATCTTAGTATATACAAATATATCTTTATTGAGGCTTTAAGATGATAGAGATAACTAAATGGGGAAATTCCCAAGGAATAAGAATACCAAAAAAATATTTAAAACAGCTTGGATTAAAGGTTGGAGACAAAGTAAAACTAAGAATTGAAAAAGGTAATCTGATTATAATTCCGATGAGAGAAAAGAAAAAAACTAAAATAGATATTAATGAACTTTTTAAAGGATATATAAAAACTGAAGAATATGATTGGAGCAAAGTTGGGAAGGAAATATGGTGAATTACATACTTCAAAAAGGATATATCATACATTTAAGTTTTGACCCAGCTCTGGGACACGAACAAAAGGGGAGTAGATATGCTGTTGTAATCAGCCATTTCTTGTTTAATAAATTTACTGGAATGTGTTATGCAGTTCCTATAACTTCAAAATGTAAAGGTTATCCAACACAGGTTGAGATTAAAGTAGACAAAATAAAAGGCTGTGCTTTAATAGACCAGCTGAAAAGTATAGATTACAGAGCAATAAAAGTAAATTTTAAAGATAAACTACCAGAAGAACAATTAGAAAAAATTTTAGATATAGTGGAAAGTATTATTTTTTCTTAATTAAATTAGGAGGTTCAATAATATGAAACTAACAGGAGTTTTTATAATAGAAACAGGAGTAGTAAATAGAGGAGATGGAATAGGAAATATCGCTACAGTAAAAAAAATCACAACACCTGAAGGTATAAAAGTTTTCTTTTCACCAGTTTCATACAAAAGGGCTTTATGGAATGCTCTACAAAAACATAAAGGATGGAGTAAACCTATAGTCACTAAAGAAGGTGGTGTAGTCCAAAGAACAGGGACAATAATAGATAGTGAAGAATTTGATTTTGCAGGAACAATGGTAGCAAAACCTAAATATGAAAGAGAAGCTCCATTTGTAGTTGATAACGGAATTTCTATAAACAATTACTTTGGGGATATGGAGTTTATGACAAATATGGCAATTTCAAAACTGTATGGAGAAGATGAGGCAAATATAATAAACAAAGAAAACTTCTATGGAATATACATAATGCCGTTTGGAATAGAAATAAACAGAGTAGGAGTGCAGGAGATAAAAACAGTTGATACAAAAATCAGAGAAACTGATGATTTAAAAGAAAAAATAAAAAAAGTGTATAAAGCTCTTAAGTTGGAAAAATACATTTCTGATGAGAAATTGGAAAAATGGGCTCAGTTAGTTGAAAGTATTGAATACTATCCTGAAAATAAAACAACGAAGATAATTTTAAAGAAAGAAGAGAGAAAAAGAAGACTAAAAGAGCTTTTAGAGGGAATGGGAGAATTATCAAAAAGATTAGAAGGCAGTGAGAGAAACTTAACTCCATTTTTTGCATCATTTTCATTAGACTATATAGCTCCTAAGTATATGTTGTTAATAAAAGACTACCTAAAGAAAAAAATAAATGAAGGTGGCTATTTAAATATAGAGGAGTTATCAAACAAAGTGAAAGAATTTGCAGAAAAAGAAGGAAAAAGAATAAAAACAGCTGATTATTTAACATATAATCAAGTTGTTAATGAGATAATAGATGAAATATTCCAAGAGAGTTAAAAATGTTAAGACTTGAAATATACCAAGAAACAGCTCATTTTAGAATTGCAACTATAGGAATACCATATTTGAGTTATCCTTTGCCTCCTCCTTCTACTGTTTTCGGGTTTTTAAGAGCCATTACAGATTACGAAAGTATAAACTATCAAAATACAAAGCTTTCCATACAGGGAGTATACAAATCAACCTCTTTAGAAAAAGAACAGTTAATACTACAAACAAAAAAAGAAATAAAAACAAATATAATACCTATTCAAAAGCTTCACCAATGTAAGTGGATTATACACATAAATTCTCAATTTGAAGAAAAAATAAAGAATGCTATCCAAAATAGCTCAAAAATTTTAAGACTTGGAAGAAAAGAAGACCTTGTAATAGATATAAATCTATACGACGTAGAAGAACAAGAGTTTGATAAGTTAAAAATTTTCCCTAAAACTGAAATAGAAGGCATAAAATTAAAAACATATAAAAACTGGAATAAAGATGAAGACACAAAGGGAAGTCTATTTAAAATGGCTTTAGATACAGTTGTTAACCAGCAAAAAGAGATAATTGGTTATAAACCGATAAATCTAATTTATCTTAATATAAAGAATATAAAAGACCAAATAAAAAGT
>JALSPY010000074.1 GCA_026985705.1 Hydrogenothermaceae bacterium
AGATGGTAATGCCGGGTGATAATGTAGAGTTAACAGTAGAGTTAATGGAACCAGTAGCGATAGAGGAGCAGATGAGATTTGCGATAAGGGAAGGTGGAAGAACTGTTGGTGCTGGTGTTGTAACTGAAATTATTGAGTAATTTTAAGGAGAGGAAAGAAATGCAGGAGAAAATCAGAATAAAATTAAAAGCTTACGACCATAAAGCATTAGACCAATCAGTAAAGCAGATTATAGAAACTGTTAAAAGAAGTGGTGGGGTTATAAAAGGCCCCATTCCTTTACCTACTCAAAGAAAAGTTTGGTGTGTTCTAAGGTCTCCACATAAGTTTGACCAGTCTAAAGAGCATTTTGAAATGAGAATTCATAAAAGATTGATTGATATAGAGAATGCTACACCTCAAACTATAGAGGCGTTAATGGATATAAGTCTCCCTGCGGGAGTAGATGTAGAAATAAAATTAAGTTAAAGGAGTGGAGAAATGCCAAAGGGCATAATAGGAAAAAAATTAGGAATGTCTAGAGTTTTTATAAATGGTAAAGCTATCCCTGTAAGTGTAATACAGGTTAAACCCAACTATGTTGTTGATATAAAAACTGAAGAAAAGGACGGATATAAAGCCGTTTTATTAGGAACTGAAGAAGCAAAAGAGAAAAATACAACTAAACCAATGTTGGGAGTTTTTAAAAAGGCAGGTTTAAAACCTTTAAAACATTTAGCAGAGTTTGAGTTAAAGGAAAATGAAAATTTAGAGTTAGGTCAAGAAGTAAAAGTTGAAGATATATTTGAAGTTGGAGATTTAGTTGATATAACCGGGACTTCAAAAGGAAGAGGATTTGCATCTGCAATGAAAAGATGGGATTTTTCAGGATTTCCTAAATCACACGGTGCAAGATATCACAGAGTTATAGGTTCGGTAGGTGCCTGCGAAGACCCGGGAAGAACCTGGAAAACTAAGAGAATGCCCGGACATTACGGGAATGAAACAGCAACAGTTTTAGGTTTAGAAGTGGTTGATATTATTCCAGAAAAAAATGTTATCTTAGTTAAAGGCTCTATTCCGGGAGCTCCAAACTCAGTAGTAAAGATATCTGAAAGTGTCTTATTAAAGAGAAGAAAAGGACAGAATAAACTAAAAAGAAGTAAAGCTTTCTATCAGGCTGAAGCTAAATAAGACTAAACCAATGTAAAGAGGTAAGGAAATGGAAGCAAATGTTATTAATATAAAAAATGAAGAAGTGGGAAAAGTAAAACTAAACGAAAAAATATTTAACCAAGATGTTAAAGAGCATACAGTTTGGGAAGTAGTTAGATGGCAGTTAGCGTCAAGAAGAGCTGGAACTGCATCTACTAAAACCAGAGCTGAAATAAGAGGCTCCAGAAGAAAGATACTTCCACAGAAGGGAACAGGAAATGCTAGACATGGAGATAAAAAAGCTAATATATTTGTAGGTGGTGGAGTTGTCCACGGACCGAAACCAAGGGATTATTACTATCCATTACCTAAAAAGGTTAGAAAGAAGGCACTAAAAGGTGTCTTATCTATGAAATTAAAAGATGGAGAGTTAATAATAGTTGAGGACTTTACATTTGATACTCCTAAAACAAAAAAAGCAGTTGAAGTTTTAAAGAATTTAGGATTAGAAAACTCTAAAGTTTTACTAGTTATACCTACTAAAGATGAAAACTTAATGAAATCATTCAGAAATTTACCAAAGGTAAAAATACTGCTAGTTGAAGGGTTAAACACATATGATGTTTTAAATGCTGATAAAGTGATAATTATGAAGTCAGCATTAGAAAAAATTGATGAGAGGTTAGGGTAATGAGTAAAACACCTTACGATATACTAATTCGCCCTGTTTTAACAGAAAAAGCAGTAAAGCTAAACGAAAAGGAAGGGAAATTAGTTTTTGAAGTACCTTTAGATGCTAACAAAATAGAAATAAGAAAAGCAGTTGAAGAAATATTTAAAGATAAAAAAGTTAAAGTAAAATCCGTTAGAACTATGATTGTAAAGCCAAAACCTAAAAGAGTTGGGTTTGGTCCTTTAGGACATAAAAAAAGATGGAAAAAAGCAATTGTTAGAATAGAAGCTGAAGAACCTATCAATATTGCAGAAATAATATAGAGGTGAGATAAAGATGGGAGTTAGAAAATTAAAACCGGTAACAAATGGAACAAGACATGCAATTTTATATGATTTTTCCGAAATAACTAAAAAAGAGCCTGAAAAATCTTTACTTGTTCCATTAAAATCAAAAGCAGGTAGAAATAATCAGGGAAAAATAACTGTTAGACATAAAGGTGGGGGACACAAAAGAAGATACAGAATAATTGATTTTAAAAGAAACAAATCAGGTGTTCCTGCAAAAGTTGCCGCTATAGAGTATGACCCAAATAGAAGTGCAAGAATTGCTTTACTACACTATTTAGATGGTGAAAAGAGATATATTATCTGGCCTGAAGGATTAGAAGTTGGTGATACTGTAATGTCTGCAACTTGGGAAGATTTAGAAAGTGGTAAATGTGAACTTCCAGAAATAAAAGTTGGAAATGCGATGCCTATAGAAAAAATACCTGTAGGTACATTTATACATAACATAGAGATAACTCCCGGAAAGGGTGGTCAGTTAGTTAGAGCTGCTGGGATGTCAGCCCAAATATTAGGAAGACAAGGTGATTATATACAGGTTAGATTACCTTCAGGGGAGATAAGACTTATATATAAAAAATGTATGGCTACAATAGGAACTGTAGGTTTAGCTGAGCATGAATTAATAAAACTTGGAAAGGCTGGAAGAGCAAGATGGTTAGGAATAAGACCTACAGTTAGAGGAACGGCTATGAACCCAGTTGACCACCCACACGGTGGTGGAGAAGGTAAAACCTTCGGAAAACATCCAGTATCTCCTTGGGGACAACCTACTAAAGGTTATAAGACTAGAAGAGGTGCTAAATACTCTGACAAATTCATAATCAAGCGTAGAGGTAAGTAAAGATGGGATACAAAGGGAAGTGGAATGAAAGATTTAAAAATCCTTATGTCAATGAAAAACTTTTAAAGAAAATTAGAAAACTAAATGAAACTGGTGAAAGAAAAGTAATAAAAACATGGGATAGAGCTTGCACAATAACAGAGGAGATGGTAGGGCATACAATAGCAGTTTATAACGGAATGAAATTTATTCCCGTTTACATACAACCTGAAATGGTAGGTCATAAATTAGGTGAGTTTTCTTTAACTAGAACATTTAAAGGACACCCTGATAAATCTGCAAAGGCAGTTAAGAAAAAATAAGAGGTAGGGAAAAATGGCAGAAACAGTCAAACAAAAAGAAGCAGTAGCAATAGTTAGAAATGCTAAAATATCTCCTACAAAAGTTAGACAGGTTATAAATCTAATAAGAGGTAAAGATGTAGGTGTTGCTTTAGCTATACTTCAAGGACTGAATAAGAGAGCTGCAAGAATAGTAGAAAAATTATTAAAAAGTGCTATAGCAAATGCAGAATTAAAGGATATGGATATAGACAACTTGTATATAAAAGAAATTAGAGCAGATAAAGGATTAGTTTTAAAGAGATATATTCCAAGGGCTTACGGAAGAGCAACACCTATAAAAAGGAGATATTCTCACATTTATATAAAATTAGCTGAAAGATAATAGAAGGAGGATTAAAATTGGGTCAGAAGGTAAATCCTATAGGCTTTAGACTAGGAATAACTAAAGATTGGAAAGCTAAATGGTATGCCGATAAAAAAGAATATGCAAGAACTTTACATGAAGATATAGCAATAAGGGAGTTTATACAGAGAAGATATAAACAAGCTGGAATAGGTGATGTAATAGTTGAAAGACTGGGAGAAAAGTTAAGGATTAAAATATATGCCGTAAGGCCGGGAATTGTTATAGGAAGAAAAGGTTCAAAAGTTGAAGAATTAAATAAAGTTTTAAAATCAATGACGAATGCAAAAGATATAATTGTAAATGTAGATGAAATAAGAAGACCAGAGCTAAATGCAAAAATAGTTGCTGAAGATATAGCTACCCAGTTAGAGAGAAGAGTATCGCACAGAAGGGCAATGAAAAGAGCTGTTGATATGGCTATGAAGGCTGGAGCTAAAGGTATAAAGGTACAGGTAGGTGGTCGTATAGGAGGAGTTGATTTAGCAAGAAAAGAGTGGATTATGGAAGGAAGAATGCCTCTCCAAACTTTAAGAGCAGATATTGATTACGGAACAGCTAGAGCTCACACTAAATATGGAATACTTGGAATAAAGGTGTGGATATACAAAGGAGATAAATTATCAGACCAAAAAGATGAAATAGTTAAGAGAATAGAGGAAGAATTAAGCACAATATAGTTTTCTTCCTTTTATCCATTTTAAATAAATTTTTTAGGATAGGTGTTAAGCTATGATAACGAAAAAATTAATAGAAGAATTTGATGAAAATATAATAAAAGCTTTCGTTCAAAAAAATAGCGATTATTATTTAAATAAATGGAAATTAATGGCTACTACCGGAAGTAAAATCTCTTGGAACTGGCCTGCATTTTTATTTGGAGTATTTTGGCTAGTTTATAGAAAAATGTATCTTCAATCTTTTATACTTATAATTGCAAGCATAATTACTTCATTTATACCATTTATAAATATGATATTTGCCTTAGCTATATGGATAGGATTAGGTTTATTTGGTAATTATATATACAGTTATTTCACCTATAATAAACTTTTAGAAATAAAAAATTTAGCAAAAAACGAAGAAGAAATAAGATTTTTAGCTATTCAAAAAGGAGGAACTTCAGTAGTAGGAGTTTTAGTTTTAATAGGTATTTTTATCTTATTAGAAATATTGTTTATGGTTATAATAGCAAGCGTTTCTTCAAATAGCTATTACTAAAAAAAGGATTAGGAGGAATAACAGAGATGTCTTTATTGCAACCTAAAAAGTTAAAGTGGAGAAAACAACAAAGAGGAAGAATGAAAGGTAAGGCTTCAAGAAGAAATTATGTAGCCTTTGGAGAGTATGGACTGCAGGCATTACAACCTTGTTGGATGACTTCTAGACAGATAGAGGCTGCTAGGGTTGCTATAGTTAGGGAAGCAAAAAAAGGTGCTAAAATATGGATACGAGTTTTTCCACATAAACCTGTAACTAGAAAACCTGCTGAAACCAGAATGGGTAAAGGGAAAGGTGATTTAGACCACTTTGTAGCTGTAGTTAAACCGGGACATATACTATTTGAAATAGCTGGGGTACCTGAAGAAGTTGCATATGAAGCTTTTAGAAAGGCTAGTTATAAACTACCAATAAAAACACGAATAGTAAAAGCTAGAGAAGAGGTGTAGAGGATGAAGGCAAACGAATTAAGAAAGATGACAAATGAAGAACTTAATGAAAAATTACATGAACTAAAGAAAAAGTTAATGGAACTAAGATTTAAAAATTCAATTGGAAGTTTAGAAAAACCTTCTGAAATTAAAGAAACAAAAAGGACTATAGCTAGAATATTAACAATTTTAAGGGAAAGGGAGCTACAAAAGGAGGGAAGTAAGTAATGACAGAGCAAGTGAAAGAAAAAACTCAAAAAGGAAAGAAAAAGGAGTTTGTAGGAAGAGTTGTTTCAGATAAAATGGATAAAACTGTTGTTGTTGCAGTAGAAAGATATGTTCCTCACCCTTTATATGGTAAAAGAGTAAAAAAAACAACTAAATTTTATGCCCATGATGAAGAAAATAAATGCAAAGTTGGAGATATTGTAAGAATAAGAGAACATAGACCAATTTCAAAATTAAAAAGATGGGTTGTTGTTGAAATACTACCTCAAAAATAATTTAAACATTGATTTTTCTAACTCTCCTCTGTAAAATATTAATCTGTCCCTTTTTGGCTGTTTAAACAGCCTAAGGGATTTTTTTGTTATTACAAAGAAGAATATCAAGAGGTAAAAGGAAATGATTAGAAGAGGAACATACTTAAATACAGCAGATAACAGTGGAGCTAAAAAGGTGCAATGTATAGGAATACCTAAAAAGGCAAATTTTGGAAAACAAACTGACTTTGCAACATTAGGGGATGTTATAACCGTAACGGTAAAAGAGGCTATACCTAACGGTACAGCAAAGAAAGGTAAAGTTTATAAAGCTGTGGTTGTTAGAACAGCTAAAGAAGTGGCTAGAGAAGACGGCTCATATATTAAATTTGATGACAATGCAGTTGTCTTATTAAACAACAACTTTGAGCCAATTGGAACTCGTATATTGGGACCTGTAGCAAGAGAAATAAGAGCTAAAGGATTTGGAAGAATAGTTTCTTTAGCACCGGAGGTGATATAGATGATAGTAAAAACAAAATTAAGAAAAGGTGATACTGTAATAGTGTTAGCTGGAAAAGAAAAAGGTAAAGTAGGAAAAATAAAAAAGATTTTAAGGGATAGTAATCCAAATAAAATTAGAGTAATTGTTGAAGGTATTAATATAGGTAAAAAACATGTGAAAGGAATTGAAGGGGTTAGAGAGGGTGGTATTTTTGAGATAGAAAGACCTATCCATATATCAAATGTTGCTCTCTACGATGAAAAAAATAAACAGAAGATAAAAATTGGAATTAGATACAGAGAAGAAGGAGATAAAGTAATAAAAGAAAGATTTAATAAAAAGACTGGTGAAACTATAGATATTATCTGGGAAAAACCAAAAAAGAAGTAAAGGGGTAAAAGATGGCAGAAGCGACAACTAAATATATACCAAGATTAAGAAAAAAGTATGAAGAGGAAGTAGCTCCCAAACTAATGGAAAGATTTCAATACAAATCTCCTATGCAAATTCCGAGAATAAAGAAAATTGTTGTAAATATGGGAGTAGGTGAGGCTGTTCAAGATATAAAGCAGATTGATAAGGCATTAGAAGATTTAATGGCTATCACTGGTCAAAGACCTGAAATTAGAAGAGCAAAAAAATCGGAAGCTGGATTTAAGCTTAGAAGGGGTTTACCTATAGGTGTGAGAGTAACATTAAGAAAAGAAAGGATGTGGGATTTTTTAGATAAATTAATTTCTGTTGCATTACCTAGAATTAGGGACTTTAAAGGTTTAAATCCACGCTCATTTGATGGTAGAGGAAACTATGCTTTTGGTATATCAGAGCAGATTATCTTTCCAGAGATTGATTACGATAAAGTTGATAGGATTAGAGGTATGGATATAATCATAGAAACTTCTGCTGAAAGTGATGAGGAAGCTAAGTGGTTATTAGCATTACTTGGATTACCTATAAGAGGCACATAACAGGAGGAAATTAAAAATGGCAAGAAAAGCATTATACGTTAAAGCATTTAGAGAACCAAAATTTAAAACTAGGAAACATGCGAGATGTCCTATTTGTGGAAGACCTAGAGGTTTTATAAGACAGTTTAACATGTGTAGAATATGCTTTAGAGAAAGGGCTTTAAGAGGTGAAATACCTGGTGTAAAAAAAGCAAGTTGGTAAGGAGGATAAAAAATGATAGTTGACCCTATAGCTGATATGCTAGCTAGAATAAAAAATGCTCAGTTATCTAGAAAGGATGAAGTTTATATACCACATTCTAAAATAAAAGAAAAAATAGCTGAAATATTAAAAAGAGAAGGATATATAGAAGATTATGTTGTTTCTGAAAAGAATAAAAAGGGAAATCAAGGAACTTTAATCATCAAATTAAAATATCTAGATGATAGAAATAGAAAACCTGCGATAATGGGATTAAGAAGAGTTTCTAAACCGGGAAGAAGAATTTATGTTGGAGTAAATGAGATACCTTATGTTAGAAAAGGTTTAGGAACGGCAATACTTTCAACTAATAAAGGGATTTTAACCGATGCTGAAGCTAGAAAAGAGAGAGTTGGTGGAGAAATTCTCTGTTATGTTTGGTAAATAAAACTAAATGGAGGAAAACAATAAATGTCTAGAATAGGTAGAACTCCTATAAATATACCGAATGGGGTAGAAGTTAAAATAGAAGATGGTAATGTTATAACTGTTAAAGGTCCTAAGGGACAGTTAACAAAAAAATTTCATCCCGAATTAGATATAAAAGTAGAAGGTAATCAAATAAAAATAGAGAGACCAAATGACACATCTTTTATGAGAGCTATTCATGGAACTACAAGAGCATTAATAAATAATATGGTTAAAGGTGTAAGTGAAGGTTTTACGGTTGAGTTAGAGATATACGGTATAGGTTATAGAGCTAATATGAAAGGAAAAGCTTTAGAGCTACAGTTAGGTTATTCTCATCCAATAGTTTATGAGCCTCCTGAGGATATACAAATTTCTGTAGAAGGTCAAACTTTAATAAAAGTTTCTGGTATTGATAAAGAAAAAGTTGGACAGGTTGCTGCAACAATAAGAGACTTTAGAAGACCAGACCCATATAAAGGTAAAGGTGTAAGATATAAAGGAGAACAGCTTAAACTTAAACCGGGTAAGTCTGTAGGTAAAAAGTAATAACTGCTAACTAAACGGAGGTAAAAATGGCAAAAAAAACTAGAAGGGAAAAGAGATTAATTAGACATAAAAGAATTAGAAAAAAGGTTTTCGGAACTGCTGAAAGACCAAGATTAGCATTCTACAAAAGCTTAAATAATTTGTATGCCCAAATAATAGATGATGATAAAGGACATACATTGGTCAGTGCATCAACAATATCTAAAGACTTTGTAGAAAAATATGGATTTAGAGGTGGTAAAAATATAGAGATAGCTAAAAAACTTGGTGAATTGATTGCTGAAAAGGCGTTGGCTCAAGGAATAACAAATGTTGTTTTTGATAGAGGTGGTTTTAAATACCACGGTAAAGTAAAAGCTTTTGCTGATGCGGCAAGAGAAAAAGGACTTAAATTCTAGGAGAGGTAAAGTATGGGTGTAAAAAATATTGAAAGAATGATAGAAGAAAGATTAAAAGAAAAACCTATAAATATTGATGAATTAGAGTTGGAAGAAAAAGTAGTTGAAATTAGAAGAACTACAAGGGTTGTGGAAGGTGGAAGAAGATTTTCATTCTCCACACTTGCTATAGTTGGAGATAAAAAAGGTCATGTTGGTTTTGGACATGGAAAAGCTAATGAAGTTCCACAATCTATAGCTAAAGCTATCGCTGATGCAAAAAAACATATAATAAAAGTTCCTTTAATAGAGGGGACAATTCCTCATGATGTTATAGGAAGATATGAAAGTGCAATAGTCTTACTAAAGCCAGCTAGACGAGGAACTGGGGTTGTTGCAGGTGGACCTGTAAGACCTGTTTTAGAGATGTTAGGTGTGTCAGATATTCTATCTAAGATTATAGGAAGAACTACAAATCCACATAATGTTGTTAGAGCTGTTTTTGATGCATTATTACAGATAAGGTCTCCTGAGGAAGTTGCTAAAGTTAGAGGTATAGATGAAGATAAGATTATCAAAAATTATAAAATATATGCGAACTCTCCAGTAGTAGAGTAAAAGACTGCTTCTTTATAGGAGGAAAAAATGGCTAAGATTAAAGTAAAATTGGTAAGGGGTCTTGCTGGAAAGAAAAAAGCTAAAATAAAGGCTGTTAAATCTTTAGGCTTAAGAAAAATCAATGATGAAAGAATTTTAGAAAAAAATCCTATGGTTTTAGGAAATATAAGAAAAGCTCATGACCTAATTAAATGGGAGGAAATAGACTAATGGGGATAAAACTACATAACTTAAAACCTTCGGAAGGAGCTACACATAGAAAAAAGAGAGTTGGTAGAGGAATAGGTTCAGGTCATGGAAAAACTTCAACTAGAGGTCATAAAGGTCAAAAGTCTAGAAGTGGATATGGTGAAATGCCTGCATTCTTTGAAGGTGGACAAACTCCTTTTATTATGAGAATTCCTAAAAGGGGATTTAAGAACCCTAATAAAAAAGAGTATGAAATTGTAAATATTAAAGTTTTGGAAGCTAAATTTGAGGCAAATGCAGAGATAACTCCTGAAGTTTTAAAGGAAAAGGGAATTATATCTTGCGATAAAGCAGTTAAAATTTTAGGTGATGGAGAGTTAACAAAACCTTTAAAAGTAAAAGCTCATAAATTTTCAAAATCAGCAGAAGAAAAAATAAAAGCAGCTGGTGGAGAAGTAGAGGTTATTTCTTAAATAAATCTCTTGTTTTTCTCTTTAAATTTCCTTCACTTTAAGATTTTATCTATTTTCTCTCTCTTTAAGAATTCTTTTGTATAGTTATAACCTATATCTATAGCCTTTTTTAAATCTTTTATTGCAAATAATCCTATATTTATAAGCTCAGGAGGTTGTATAAAGAGATTACACAATTCTTTACTTTTCTCAGTATTAGACCTAATAGCAAGAAATAAAGACCTAACAGATAGTTTAAAAATGTTTGGCTTATCTGAAAATATACCCATAGGGTTAACTTCAGAGCCTATTATAAAATCTGCATTTTCATTTAGTAGTGGTTTAATTGGTAGATTATCCATTAATCCACCATCTATATAAGGTTTTTCATTAATATATGTAGGCTCAAAAATAACAGGAAGACTACAGGAAGCCTTAACATAACTGATTAAATCTCCCTCTTTAATATACTCTACAGTGCCAGTTGTATAGTTCACAACAGTTATATAAGTAGTTTTGTTTAACTGGTTTAAATCTATCTTGCCAATATATCTTTCTAAAAGAATATCAAGTTTTTCTAATGAAAAAAAACCAACTTTTGGAAATTTAGGTTTTAAATATTTCTTTATATCTGTGTTTAGTAATATCTTTTCCATCTCATTTGGAGAATAACCTGCAGAGTAAAAGACGGCTATAATTGAACCTGCACTTACACCTGAAATTATATTCGGTTTAATATTAAACTCTTCTAATGCTTTTAAAACTCCTATATGGGAAGCTCCTCTTACAGCTCCCCCTGAAAGTGCTAAACCTATATTTAGCATATTAACCTATCTTGAATTTATCATATTATCAATTTCATTAAAACTTAAACTTTCTTTATTTTCTATCTCCAAATTTTCAATTAAATGCTCTTTTTGACTCATACCAATTAAAACAGTTCCAACTCCTTTTGTACTTCTAACAAACTGTATAGGTATTAAAGAAGGCTTATCTACCTTAAACCTCTGTAGGATAATTTCGTTAACAGCTCTTATTAATCTACCTTGCATTAAGGGAGCAGAGATATATGTATATATTCCTAATTTTTCACTTGCCTCTAAAGTAGAAAGTTTTTTGCCATCTAAATTCTGATTTTTTAAGTTATAAGCCTCCAACATAGCAATATTATAAGGTAATTGAATAAATTTAAATCCATTATTATTCCCAGCTACACCGTAAGCAATATCTAAAATCTCCTTTAGATTTAAATACTGTTTATGATTTTCAGGAACTCTAAAACCATTCCAAGTAGCTAAACCATAATATTTAAGTTTTCCTTTAATTCTCTTTTCTTCCAAAACTTCAAAAACCTCTTTTAATTTTTTATAAAATGTTTCTCTATCAAACTTTAAAAGCTGGTCTTCTGGATTATGAATAAAGTAAACATCAATATAATCTGTATTTAGATTTTTTAAACTTGTTTCAAAAGCCCAATTGATATATTTAGATGTTAATATGTTTCCTGTATCAGTTATATCTTTAACATCTACAATTTTAGTCAAAACCAGCTCTCTCTTAAACCATTCAGTAGGATTTTCAACCCCATATGGAACAGCTACATAGCCACCTTTTGTAGATAATATTACTTTTTCTCTATCTATTTCTTTTAAAACCTTTCCTATAACCTTTTCACTTCTCATATTTCTGTAGTTTATTGCAGTATCAATTACATTTATACCTTTTTCTATTCCCTCTTTTATAGTCTGATAATAATTCTCATCTGTTTTATCATCCGGATTTCCTAAATATGTTCCTATTCCTATCTCAGATAGCTTTAAATTTAAAAATTTTTTGTATCTCAAACTCATAACTCTCTAAAATTTAGTTGAATAGATATGATTTTAAGGATATTTAATAAATTTAAACTGATTTTTCTTATAAAGGGTTAATTACCACTATAAAAAATAAAAAATGCCTAAAAAGGCAAATTGAAATTTTCAATTTAAACAATTATATGAAAAAATGGGATTAAAAAGAAACATTTATTAAACTTTTTGTGCTAATATTTCTTCTAACTCTTTTTCATAGAAAAATTCATCTTCAAATGCAGGCTCAAGCTCGTCAATCCACATTGCTTCAGGATTGTATTTTGCAAAGAAAGGTTTTCCTACCCAATCAGGATTTCTTCCCTGTAAGAAGTCTAACACCATAACCTTTTCACCATTAATCTCGCTAACTCCTAGAACTCTAATTTTTCCGGGAGTTGCTGACATAGAAGGTCCTTTAACTGTTCTAGCTAATCCACTTACATTTTTATATGCATCTCTAAATATTTCCCAAGCTCTAACTAATGGAACTCCAAAGTAATGCTGAGCTCCTGTATCTCTAGCTACAAACATATAGTATGGTATCATCCTCATCTCAACTTGTTTTTGCCACATTTTAGCCCAAACTTCCGAGCTATCATTTATATGTCTTAGTAATGGAGACTGTGTTCTTATTACTGCTCCAGTTTCCAAAATTTTATCCACAGCTTTTTTAACTTCCTCTGTTTCTAACTCTCTATAATGATTGAAATGTGCCATAAATGCTAAGTGGTATCCCTTATCAACAATTTTCTTAAATAGGTCTAATAACTCTTGGGCGTCATCATCTTCAGTAAATCTGTAAGGCCAGAATGCTAAAGCTTTAGAACCTATTCTTATTGTTTTTAAATGTGGTATATTTGCCTCTAAGATTGCATCTATATACTGTTTAAATATTCTAGTTTTCATTATCATAGGGTCTCCACCTGTAAACAGTAAATCTGTAATTTCAGGGTGAGCTTTTATATATTTGATTAGAATATCTATCTCCTTCATTGCAAATTTTAGCTCATCTAAACCTACAAATTGTGGCCATCTGAAACAGAATGAACAGTAAGCATGGCAAGTTTGACCTTGTTTAGGGAAAAATAGTATAGTTTCTTTATACTTATGTTGTGCTCCCGGTAATTTCATTCCATCTATTTCAGGGACATTATACTTCTGACCTGCAGGATGTGGATTAAGCTCCATTCTTATTCTGTTAGCTTCATCTCTTATAATTTCAGCTGGAGCATTTTCTTTTAAAAGCTTTGCAATCTTTTCATAATGATGAGGTTTTAACATTCCTTTTTGTGGAAATGTCAGTCTAAATATTGGGTCATTTAAAGGGTCTTCCCAATTAATTAGTTTGTCTATAACATAATTATTAACTTTAAATGGAAATACTTGAGCAACTACTTCTATATCAAACTTTTGCTCTTCAGAAAGATATTTTTGAACCTGTGGAATTTGTCTAAAAGTTTTTACTGTGTATGTTTTATACTTCATACCTTGATACCTCCAAAATTTTTTGCCCCTCTAGTCTTTAGCTATGATTATAAGAAAAAAAGATAATATAAGCAAATTTCTTGCCAAAGATTAATAAGAGTAAAAAAATAATTCTTAAAAAGACTTACCTTTACTAATTTTTAACAAACAACTTGCAAGCTTTAAATCTTCTTTTGTAGTTATTTTAAAGTTTAAAGGGGAGCCTTCATTAAAAGTGATATTATAACCTGCTAATTCCATTAGATAACTATCATCTGTCCCAATAATATTTTTTTCTAAAGCTAAATCGTGAGCTTTTAAGAGTTTATTAAAAACAAAAGTTTGGGGAGTTTGGACTATTAAAAGCTCATTTCTGTTTAATGTTTCTATAATCTGTTTATTTTTATACTTTTTTACAGTATCTCTACTTTTTATAGCTGTAATACTACCATCAAACCCTTTTTTTATATTCTTTATACCATCTAAAAAAAATTTTTCTGTAGCAAATGGTCTAGCTGTATCGTGAATAATAACTATATCTGCATTATCTATACTTTTTAAAGCATTATAAACAGAAAACTGCCTTTCACTTCCTCCAACAACTTTTTTAACAGGTTTAAAGGAAAAAACTTTTACTCTGTCTATATCCTCTTCAGGTAAAACTAGAATAATTTCATCTATAAGCTCTATTTTATTAACAGTGTTTAAGGAGTACTGAAATATAGGTTCATTATTTATTTTATAAAACTGTTTTTTTCCTCCAAATCTTGAGCCTTTGCCACCAGCTAATAAAATAGATACAATTTTCAATATAATAACTCCATTTAAATTAATAATTAAGTAAAATTATACAAAAAGGGATTAAGTATGAGGGTTTTATTTATTGAGGATGACCCTGTTTTAGGGGAGAGTATAAAAGATTTTCTAGAATTATCGGGGATAGAGACAGTATGGATACAGGATGATAGACTAGTTAATGATATAACTGATTTTGATGCTTATGATGTTATAATCCTAGATTTAATGTTAAGATTTAATAAAGGTGAAGATATATTAAAAGATTTACGGACAAAGGGAGTTAAAACTCCAATAATAATTTTAACTGCAAAGTCAGATATAAAGGATAAAGAGGTTTGTTTTAATCTAGGAGCTGACGATTACTTAACTAAACCTTTTGACCC
>JALSPY010000075.1 GCA_026985705.1 Hydrogenothermaceae bacterium
AAGGATGAAGTAGAGAGGGGTCAAGTATTAGCACAACCAGGAACAATAACACCACATAAGAAGTTTAAGGCACAGGTGTATATTTTAAGTAAGGAAGAGGGAGGAAGACATACACCATTCTTTAAAGGGTATAGACCGCAATTTTATATAAGGACGGCAGATATAACAGGGACAGTAGTAGAATTACCTGAAGGGCAAGAGATGGTAATGCCTGGGGATAATGTAGAGTTAACAGTAGAGTTAATGGAGCCAGTAGCGATAGAGGAGCAGATGAGATTTGCGATAAGGGAAGGTGGAAGAACTGTTGGTGCTGGTGTTGTAACTGAAATTATTGAGTAAAATAAATCTAGATTAGAGGATGAAAAATGCCGAGAGAAATAATAACTTTAGCTTGCACTGAATGTAAAAGGAAAAATTATACAACTACTAAAAATAAGAGAAAACATCAGGACAGATTAGAGCTTAGAAAATACTGTAAGTGGTGTAAAAAGCATACATTACATAGGGAGATTAAATAGTTAGTGGGGCAATAGCTCAGTTGGTAGAGCACGGGACTCCAAATCCCGCGGTCGGGGGTTCGAGTCCTCCTTGCCCCGCTTTATTTATTTTTATAGAGGATAAAATGAAATTAGGGGAAGCAATAAAGTTTCTAAAGGAAGTAAGGGAAGAGCTAAAAAAGGTTAGTTGGCCTTCTAAAGAGTTGGTAAGAAATGCAACGGTAGCAGTGATAGTTTTTACAATTATTTTATCAGTTTATCTTTGGAGCTTAGATTTAATATTTAAAAGAATTTTTGATTTTATTTTTAGATAATGCTTCATCTGAAAATTTAAACCGGGGTAGATGAATGTCAGAAAAAGATTATGAGCAGGAAAGTAAAATATCTTCTGAAAAAATAAGCAGTGATGCTGACAGTAGCAAAAAATGGTATGCACTTTATACACAATCTAATTTAGAAATTAGGGCTAAAGAAAATTTAGTTAAGTTATTAAAAATGAAAAATATGGAATATCTAGTTGATGAAGTTTTAGTGCCTGCCGAGGAAAAAGTTGTCATTAAATCTTTAGGTAAAGAAAAATATAAGCTCTCTTTAAAAGGTCCAAATAGAGAATTAGAGGTAATGGGAAAAAAGGGAATAACTAAATTTTTGTTGGAAGATGGGAAAGTAAAAGTTGTTGAAAGTGTTGAAGGCGATGAAGAATGTGTAAATAGACCACCTATATCAAAGCCAGGTCAAAAAATAAAATGTAATGAAAATAAAACTGAAGCTAAGATTGTGTTGGAAAATAAAATATTCCCCGGTTATTTATTGATAAAGGCAGAACTAAATGATGACTTAATAGATTTAATAAGAAAAACACCTTACATAATAGGTTTTGTAAGTGCTGGAGGTGTACCAGTACCATTAAAAGAAGAAGATATAATGAAAGTTTTAAATCAAATACAGAAGGGAGCTCCTAAAGTTAAAAAACTTTTATTCCAAAAGGGAGACCAAGTAAGAGTTATAGAAGGACCGTTTATGAACTTTACAGGTGTTGTTGAGGAAGTAATTCCAGATAAGGAAAAATTAATAGTATCAATTTCCATATTTGGTCGTTCTACACCGGTTGAACTTGAGTTCTCTCAAGTTGAAAAGATTTAGTAGAACGGCAAAAATAGAACTCAAGGAGGTGTAAAATCTATGGCAAAAAAGGAAGTTGGAAAAATTGAGTTGATGATACCGGCTCAACAGGCATCACCATCGCCACCTGTTGGACCGGCTTTAGGTCAGCATGGTGTTAACATTATGGAGTTTGTTAAAAGTTTTAATGCTGCTACATCAGAGTTTAAACCTGGGACTATTATACCGGTAGTTATTACTGTTTACTCTGATAGGTCATTTAAATTTGTTTTAAAAACTCCACCTGCATCATATCTTCTAAAGGAAGCTGCTGGTATAAAGAAAGGTGCTTCTGACCCTAAGAGAGAAAAAGTTGGAAAGGTTACTAGGGCACAACTGGAAGAAATTGCAAAGACAAAGATGAAAGACCTAAACACTGAAGATTTAGAGACAGCAATTAAGATTATTGCAGGGACAGCTCGTTCAATGGGAATAGAAGTAGAAGGATTGGAGGCGTAGAAGATGGCAAAAAGAGGAAAGAAATATTTAAATGCCTTAAAGCTTGTTGATAAAAATAAGCTTTACTCACTTGAAGAGGCAGTGGAAAAACTAAAAGAGATGGAAAAAGTTTTACAAAGGAGATTTGATGAAACAGTAGAATTAATATTCAATCTTGGAGTTGACCCAAGATACCCAGAGCAAATGGTTAGAGGTTCCGTTGTTTTACCCCATGGATTAGGTAAAGAGTTAAAAGTTTTAGTTATAACTCAAGGGGAAAAATTAAAGGAAGCTGAAGAAGCAGGAGCAGATTATGTAGGTGGGGAAGATATAATTGAGAAAATATTAAAGGAAGGATGGACTGATTTTGATGTTGTTATTGCATCTCCTGATATGATGCCTAAAGTTGCTAAATTAGGAAGAATATTAGGACCTAGAGGATTAATGCCTAATCCAAAGGTAGGAACAGTTACTCAGAATATAAAGAAGGCAGTAGAGGAGGCTAAGAAGGGAAGGGTTGAGTTTAAAGTAGATAAAACTGGAAACTTACATATTCCTATAGGAAAGATTTCTTTTGATAATCAAAAGCTTGTTGAAAATGCTTATGAAGTTATAGATGTGGTTCAGAAGTTGAAACCATCAGGTTTAAAGGGGCAATATATGAAAAATGCAGTGTTAAAGACTACTATGAGCCCTTCTGTAAAACTTGATTTAGCTTCCATACTAAGAAGCTTAGAAACTAAAGCGGCTTAATCGGAGGGAATAAATAATGACAACAACATTAAGACCTGCATTACAAAAAAAAGCAAAACTGGTTGAAGAGGTTAGAGAGAAGATAGAAAATGCTAAGTTAATGGTTGTATTTGATTTTACAGGTATAGATGCCAATGCAATGGCTGACTTTAGAAAAAGGATAAAACAAAAAAATGCAGAGATAAAAGTATTGAAAAACTCTATATTAATAAGGGCTTGTAGTAATACTCCTTTATATGATAAAATGGAAATCTTCAAAGGTCCCTCTGCTGTGATTTTAGCTTATGAGGATATAGTAGATGCAGCAAAGGCTCTAAAGGAGTTTTTAAAAAATAATGAAGCAGCAACGGTAAAAGGTGGTTTATTAGAGGGAGAGTATGTTTCTCCAGAGCAGATAGATGCTATAGCTTCACTACCTTCAAGGGAAGAGCTTTTAGCACAACTATTTGCAACAATGAAAGCACCTATTACAAACTTTGTGAGAGTATTAAATGCAGTACCTCAAAAGTTTGTAATGGTTTTAAATGCTATAAAGGAAGAAAAAGAGAAACAAGGTTAATTAAAACTTAAAAATCTAGAAAGGAGGTTTAAATAGTATGGCAGCAATAACTAAGGAAGAAATTAAAGAAGCTATTAAAAACATGACTGTTTTAGAGTTAGCTGAATTAGTTAAAGAGCTAGAGGAAGAGTTTGGAGTTTCTGCAGCAGCTATGGTGGCGGCAGCTCCTGCGGTTGGTGGAGCTGGTGGAGAAGCTGAGCCTGAAAAAACTGAGTTTGATGTTATATTAGTAAGCCCCGGTGATAAGAAAATAAATGTTATTAAAGTTGTTAGAGAAATCACTGGTTTAGGATTAAAAGATGCTAAAGCATTAGTTGATAGTGCACCAAAAGCTGTAAAAGAAGGTGTTTCTAAGGAGGAAGCTGAACAAATTAAAGCTAAACTTGAAGAAGCTGGTGCACAGGTGGAAATTAAATAAATATATCATCAAATATATGAAAAAATTTAACTCCTCTCTATACATACTTATAAGGCAGGCTCTCTCCATAGGGTCTGCCTTTATTTATTTATAGACTTGTAAACTACAAAAATCTTTTTATGTTAACAAAAATCACACTTAGAAGGTGGGAAGAATGAGAAATATTAAATCTTTAAAATATAACCCCTTAAGAAAAAGTCTCGCTAGAAGAAAAGAAGTTATAGCACCACCAAATCTTTTACATGTTCCTAAAAACTCATTTGAAAGTTTCGTCCAGTTTAATAAAAACCCTTACAAAAGAGAAAATAAAGGTTTAGAAGGAATATTTAGGTCATCTTTTCCATTTGTTGACCCAAACGGACTAATTGAGATTAGATACATAGCCTATGAATTAGGCGATTGGGAATGTGGAAGGTGTAGAAAACCTTTACCAGATGATGTTGTAGGTGGTCCAGAAGTTCCATGTCCACACTGTGGTGGAGAATTAATATACAAGGAAAAACATACAGTTGAAGAGTGCGAATATAAAGGACTTACATACAGTGCACCTTTAAGGGTTCTACTAGAATTAGTTATAAATGAAATTGACCCTGAAACAGGTGAAGTAAAGGTAAAAAGAAAAAAGAAACAGAAGGTTTACTTTGGAGATATTCCTCTATTAACTAAAAATGCTTACTTTATTATAAATGGAACTACAAGAGTTGTTGTATCTCAATTAATTAGGTCTTCTGGAATATTTTTTGAAGCTAAAGAGGATAAAACAAAAGATATTCTAACAAGAATTATATATAAAGGTTCTGTTATTCCAGAAAAAGGTTCTAGATTAGAGTTTGAGTATGCTACAAACATAGAGATATTTAATGCCAAAATAGATAGAAGAAAGGTTTTAGGAACAACGATTTTAAGAGCATTTGGATTAGATACTGCATATAAAATACTTAAAGCCTTTTATGGAGATGTTAAAAGATTTAAGGTTAGTTTAGACGGATATAAAGATACAGATGAAGGTTTAAACTATACAGATGATGAGCTCCTTGAATTATTACAAAACCACGAGATATTTATAACATACACTAAAGAAGAAAAGGATGAGAAGGGACATTTAATAAAGATAAGACATGAAAAATATGTAGAGCCTGAAAACTTAGCTAAGTATTTAAAAGATGATAGAATAGAGATTGAGGAAATTACAGCAATTTCTTTAATGACAACAAATAAATCTTTATATGGAGATATTATAGTAGAAACTTTAAAGAAAGATGAGCCACAGATAAATGCTTCATTCACATTTAAAGATGCTGCTAGAGTTGATATATACAGAAAAATGAGACCTACCGATACAGCTGTTATAGACCCTAAAGCTTTCCTAAAGAGAGCTAATGAGTTATTTGAGTATATATTCTTTGAGCCACAGAGATATGATTTATCTAAAGTTGGAAGAGTTAAAATAAATGCAAAAGTTCATGAAATACCAAAAACCATAAAACCTTTAGATTTAGATACTCTGTTGGAAAAATATCCTCCTTTAGCTTTAGATGAAGATGTTGAAGTTAACGGAGAAGTTTTAAAAGCTGGAACAAAGATAGACCAGTTAGTTATAGAAAAACTTAAAAATGCTGATTTTACAGAAATTAAAGTTAAACAGTATTTAGATGATGAAGCTAGATTTATACTTCTTCCTGATATTATTGCAATAGTTAAATATTTACTTGAATTAAGATTAGGGAAAAGAGATGTTGACGATATAGCACATTTAGGAAACAGAAGAGTTAGACCTGTCGGAGAATTATTAGAAAACCAAGCTAGACTTGGCATTGTCAGAATGCAAAAGGCATTTAAAGATAGAGTTGCAACTGTTGACATAGATGACCCTAACCTTAAAGTAGCAGATATAATTAATCCAAGATATGTTACAGGCTCAGTTGTAGAGTTTCTAAAAGGTGGACAGTTAGCTCAATTTATGGACCAAGCAAATCCTCTTGCAGAGCTAACCCATAAGAGAAGACTATCTGCTTTGGGACCTGGTGGATTAACTAGGGACAGTGCTAAGTTTGAAATTAGGGACGTTCACCCTACACACTACGGTAGAGTATGTCCAATAGAAACACCAGAGGGACAAAACATTGGATTAATTTCATCTATGACAGTTTATGCTAAACTTAACGAATTCGGATTTTTAGTATCTCCTTACAGAAAGGTTAAGGACGGTAAAGTTTTAAATGAGATAGAGTATTTAGCTGCTTATGATGAAGAGAAGTATATAATTGCTCAAGCTAACGCTCCAATTGATGAAGAAGGAAACTTTTTAGCTGATAGAGTTTTAGCAAGAGCTAAAGGGGATATACGACTGGTCCATCCTAAAGAAGTTGATTATATGGATGTATCTCCTAAACAGGTTGTTTCTGTATCAGCTTCATTAATACCATTCCTAGAGCATGACGATGCAAACAGGGCATTAATGGGTTCTAACATGCAGAGACAGGCTGTTCCATTACTTAAGACTGAGTATCCACTTGTTGGAACAGGAATGGAGACTATAGTGGCAAGGGACAGTGGCTCTGCAGTAGTTGCTAAGAGAGGTGGAGTTGTTGAAAGTGTATCTGGAGATAGAATTGTTATAGCTGTTAATCACGATGAAATAAATCCAAATGACCCGTTAGATATAGGTTTAGATGTTTACGAGTTAGCTAAATTTAAGGGCTCTAATCAAGCTACATGTATAAATCAAAGGCCATTAGTTAGAAAGGGAGATAGAGTAGAGAAAGGCACAATTATAGCAGATGGGCACTCAACATATAAGGGAGAGTTGTCTCTCGGAAAAAATGTGTTAGTAGCATTTATGCCTTGGAGAGGTTATAACTTTGAGGATGCGATAGTAATATCTGAAAGACTTGTTAAAGATGATGTATTTACTTCTATACATATTGAAGAGTTTGAGTGTGAAGCTAGAGAGACAAAACTTGGACCTGAGGAGATAACAAGAAATGTTGTCGGAGTTTCTCAAAAAGCTTTAGCAAATCTAGATGAACATGGAATTATAAGGGTTGGAGCTTATGTAAAACCGGGAGATATACTAGTTGGAAAGGTTACTCCAAAGGGAGAAAGTCAACCTACTCCTGAAGAAAAGTTATTACTTGCTATATTTGGAGAAAAGGCTTCAGAAGTTAAAGATACATCCTTAAGAGTTCCTGCAGGTGTTGAAGGTATAGTAATAGATGTTCAAGTTTTCGCTAGAAATAAACCAGATAGAAGACAGGACAGTTATATAAAAGAGTTAATGGAAGAGGAGATAGAAAGATTAGATAAAAAACTTGAAGAGAAAAAGAAATTTATACAAAAAAGAAGAGATGAGCTTGTAAAAGAGCTAATAATAGGTGAAGAAGTTCCTAGAGATATTAAAATAGCTGGAAAAACAATTCTTCAGAAGGGAGATAAAATAACTGAAGATACTGTAAATGATGTTTTAAGATTTATTGTTGTTAATCCTAAAGGCTTCCTGTCAAATCCTGAGGTTGCTGAGAAAGTTGAAAAGGTTGTTAATAAAGCTAAACTTCAGTTGGAGCTTTGGGAAAATATTTATGAAAAACAGAAAGCTACAGTTTTAAAAGGTTCAGACTTAAAACCGGGCGTTAACGAGTTAGTTAAAGTTTATATAGCTCAAAAGAGAAAAATACAAGTTGGAGATAAAATGGCAGGAAGACACGGAAATAAAGGTGTTGTGTCTATAGTTCTGCCAGAGGAAGATATGCCATTTATGGAGGATGGAACTCCAGTTGATATAGTTTTAAATCCTCTAGGTGTTCCTTCCCGTATGAACGTTGGACAGATATTAGAAACTCATCTAGGTTTAGCTGCTAAAAAGTTAGGAGAACAGTTGGCTAAGGAGCTGGAAAAGTTAACTTCAAAAGAGGCTATGATAGAGAAGATAGTTGAGTATTACAAGATAGCTAATGACACTGCTGGAGAGATAGCTAAAAGATACAGAGATGAGGAGATAGAAGAATTAAGAGAGTATTTAGAAAGTTTAGATGAAGAAACATTAAAGGCAGTTATAAAAGACTTTAAAGAGATAGGAATACCTGTAAAGACACCTGTTTTTGAAGGTGCTACAGAGGAAGATATTAAAACTATGCTTAACAAGGTTGGTATTAAAAAAACTGGAAAGGTTAAACTTATAGACGGTAGAACAGGAGAGCCTTTTGAGTTTGAGGTTACAGTTGGTTATATGTATATGTTAAAACTAATACATATGGTTGATGATAAAATACACGCCCGCTCTACAGGTCCTTACTCACTTATCACACAACAGCCTCTTGGAGGAAGGGCACAGTTCGGTGGTCAAAGATTTGGAGAAATGGAAGTTTGGGCATTGGAGGCACATGGAGCAGCATACACACTTCAAGAGATGTTGACTGTAAAATCAGACGACATAGAAGGTAGAAAGAGAGTTTATGAGGCAATAATTAAAGGTAAATACTCTTACGATATAGGTATACCTGAATCATTTAAAGTTTTAGTAAGAGAACTAAAAGCTTTAGCTTTAGATGTTGAATGTAAGATGGAAGATGGAAAAACTCAAGCCTGTGATAAGGTTGATTTGGTAAGTAAAAATAAAGACAAAAAGGGAATTTTTAATTAATAAAATTTTCTAAAATAAGAGAGGATTTATTTTCCCTCACTTTTTCTTTAACCATTTCTAAATAGGAGGTTTAAAGCCTTGATAAATGAAAGCAATAAAGCAAAAGGTGTAATGCCTTTTGAAAGTATAAGATTAGCATTAGCTTCACCAGAAAAAATAAGAGAGTGGTCTTATGGAGAAGTAAAAAAACCTGAAACTTTAAACTACAGAACTTTAAAACCTGAAAAGGATGGTTTATTCTGTGCAAAAATATTTGGACCTGTAAAAGATTATGAATGTTTATGTGGAAAATATAAAAAGAAAAAGTATGAAGGAACTATATGTGATAGATGTGGAGTAGAAGTTACAAGGTCTGATGTAAGAAGAGAAAGATTTGGACATATAGAATTAGCTTCACCTGTTGCTCATATATGGTATTTAAAATCTACTCCATCAAAGATAGGAAATCTTTTAGGATTAACATCTAGAGATATTGAAAGAGTTATATACTTTGAAAGTTATCTCATCATAGAGCATCCAGAGGAAGAAGAAGAAGAGATTTTTGAAAAAGACCCATCAACTATTCCCTTACAGGATGGAGCTTTAACTAAGTATGTAAAACTTCATGTTAAATCTGAAGAAGAGTTTAGAGAAGCTTATGAGTACGAACATTCAGATAAATATGAATATGGAATGGGAGCAGAGAAGGTAAAGGAGCTCCTCTCAAGAATTGATTTAGAGGCCTATGCCAAAAAGTTAAGAAAAGAAATGAAGATATATGCAATAGGTTATGATGAATTAGGAAGGGAGTTTAAAGAAGCTCAAGAGAGACTGTATAAAAAAATAGTGTTAGAAATAGCTAAAAAGCTAGCTGAAGCAGGTATAAAGTTTGGAGAGTTAATTCCTACAGAGAAAGAAGTTGATGCAGTATTAACTAAAGATTACTATCTTGTTATAGACCCTAAAGATGCTCCTATCTTAGAGGGACAATTGCTACATAAAGAAGAAGTTGAAGAATTAAAAGCTCAATATGGAGAAAATAGCTTTGTAGTTGAAACTGGACCAAAAGCTATAGAGCTGTTATATAACAGATACAGAGAGAGAAATAAAGAAATACCTCTATTTAAAAATATAAAGGATATTGTTAGAAAAACTATATTAAAAGAGGTTGCAGAACAGAGATTAAAGAAATTAGTTAGAAGATTAAGACTTGTAGAAGCATTTATTAAATCAGGGAATAAACCTGAATGGATGATATTAGATGTAATACCTGTAATACCACCAGATTTAAGACCACTAATACCTTTAGATGGTGGAAGATTTGCGACTTCAGACTTAAATGATTTATACAGAAGAGTTATAAACAGAAACAACAGATTAAAGAGATTAATTGAGCTTGATGCTCCTGAGATAATCATAAGAAATGAAAAAAGAATGCTTCAAGAGGCAGTTGATGCTCTAATAGATAATGGAAGAAGAGGAAGAGTTGTTACTCAGAATAATAAACCTTTAAAATCTCTATCAGATTCATTAAGAGGTAAACAGGGAAGATTTAGACAAAATCTACTTGGAAAAAGGGTCGATTACTCAGGTCGTTCAGTTATAGTGGTAGGTCCAGAACTCCAAATGCATGAATGTGGATTACCTAAAATAATGGCTTTAGAGTTATTTAAACCATTTGTATATAGAAGATTGGAAGAAAAGGGTTATGCTACTTCTATAAAGAATGCTAAAAAGATGGTAGAAGAAAAGGATCCACGAGTTTGGGAATGTTTGGCAGAAGTGGTTAAACAACATCCTGTATTACTAAACAGGGCTCCAACTCTACACAGAATGTCAGTTCAAGCATTTGAGCCTGTTCTAGTGGACGGAAAAGCTATAAAACTACATCCACTTGTATGTCCACCATTTAACGCAGATTTTGATGGAGACCAAATGGCAGTTCATGTTCCTCTATCAGTGGAAGCTCAGATAGAAAGTTATGTTTTAATGCTATCTACTCAGAATATTCTATCTCCTGCACACGGAAAACCTATAACAATGCCTTCTCAGGATATAATCCTAGGCTCCTACTTCTTAACACAGATAGTTGAAGGTGTTAAAGGAGAAGGAAAAGTTTTTGCATCTGAGGAAGAGGCTATACTTGCATATGAGCTTGGAAAGGTAGACTTACTGGCAAAAATAAAAGTTAGAAAAGATGGAAAACTTATAGAAACATCTGTAGGAAGACTTATATTCAATCAGGTATTACCTGACGGTTTCAGATTTGTAAATGAGCCATTAGATAAGAAGAAAATATCAAATATAATCTCTGAAATTTATGACCAGTTTGGAATAGAGATTACAGCAACAACCCTCGATAAACTGAAGGAATTAGGTTTTGAGTATGCAGCAAGAGCTGGTATATCAATATGTGTAGATGATTTAAAAGTTCCTTCTAATAAAAAGGAAATTGTTAAGAAGGCAGAGGAAGAAGCTGAAAAAGTATGGCAACAGTATGTAAACGGAATAATTACCAAAGGTGAAAGATACAACAAGGTAATTGATATATGGTCTCAAACAACAAACGAGATAACTCAATTAATGTTTGAAGAGATAGAAAACTCAGTTATAGAGGAAAACGGTAAAAAATATCCGGGAATATTTAATCCAATCTACATGATGGCACTATCAGGTGCAAGAGGTAATAAGAACCAGATAAGACAGCTTGCTGGTATGAGAGGATTAATGGCAAAACACTCAGGGGACTTTATTGAAACTCCAATCAGGTCTAACTTTAGGGAAGGTTTAACAGTTGTAGAATACTTTATTTCTACATATGGGGCTAGAAAAGGTCTAGCTGATACTGCATTAAAAACGGCAGTTGCAGGTTATCTAACTAGAAGACTTGTTGATGTTGCCCAAGATGTTGTTATAACTAATGATGATTGTGGAACAACAAAAGGATTAGAAGTTTCTGCAATTATAGAAGGTGGAGAGATAGTAGTTCCTTTAAGAAGTAGAATATTAGGAAGATACGCAGCTGAAGATATAGTTGACCCATATACAAATGAAGTGATTGTAAGAAGAGATGAGGAAATAGACGAAGAGAAAGTTTCAAGAATTGAGGAAGTTGGAATAGAAACAGTAAAAATAAGGTCTGTGTTAACCTGTGAGCAGAAAAGGGGAGTTTGTGCTAAATGTTATGGAAGAGATTTATCACAGAAAAAACTTGTTGATATTGGGGAAGCAGTAGGAATTATTGCGGCACAATCAATCGGTGAACCGGGAACACAGTTAACAATGAGAACATTCCATATAGGTGGAGCGGCAACGGCTCAAAAAGTTCAAACTAAACATACAGCTAACCATGACGGAATTGTTAAACTTTTAAATGTAAAAACTGTAGAAAATAAGAAAGGTGATATTTTAGTTATAAACAGAGAAGGTGCTATTCAGATAGTGGATGAAGAAGGTAAGATTAAAGAAAGATATCCACTACCTTATGGTGCAAAACTTTATGTAAAAGATGGTGAAAAGGTTAAGAAAGGGGAAGTTTTAGCTGAGTGGGAAGCATTCGCAACACCTATAATTGCAGAGGTAAGTGGAAAGGTAGAGTTAAGAGATATAATTCTAGATGTTACATTAAGAGAAGAAGTTGACCATATTACTGGTAAAACAATTATGGATATATCATTTATGAGACCTAAAGATGCGGTCTTACACACTCCAAGAATTGTTATAAAGGGAGATGACGGAAAAGAATATACTTACGATTTACCAGTTAACACAATACTTATGTTCTCTAGAGACAAGTTAAAAACTAAATGGGATATTTGCCCTGCTTGTTCAGAAGATGAAAAAACAGAGGTTCAACATAAATATTTAGAGGCTAAGGAAGACTTTAGAGTTGAGGCTGGAGAAGTATTAGCAAAAATACCAAAAGAGACTGCCAAGGTTAGAGATATAGTTGGTGGTTTACCAAGAGTTGAAGAATTATTAGAGGCTAGAGAGCCTAAGAATAAAGCTATAGTTTCAGAGATAGACGGGACTGTAAAAATTTACGAAGACGCTGAAGAGATAATAATTTATAATCCTATAACTGGTAAGTCGGAGACTTACAATGTTCCGAAAGATGCATTTGTTATAGTTAAGAACGGACAACAGGTAATGGAAGGACAGCCTTTAACTGACGATGGTTCCATAAAAGCAGAGTTTGATGGAATAGTTAGATTAAGGTCTAGAGGATTTAAGATAATTGTTTACAATAAAGAAACAGGTTTACAGAAAGAGTATGAGATACCAAAAGGTAAATTCATAATAGTTAAGGATGGAGAAAGTGTTAAAGCAGGAGACCCTCTAACTGATGGAACTCCTAACCCACATGACATCTTAAAGATTATGGGACCTGAAGAGTTGGCTAAATTCCTAGTTAAAGAAGTTCAAATGGTTTACAGATTACAGGGAGTTGATATTAACGATAAACATTTTGAAGTGATAATAAGACAGATACTAAGAAAAGTTAAGATAGTTGACCCAGGAGATAGCAGATTTTTATTAAATGAGATTGTTGATAAGATAGATTTTGAAGAGGAAAGCAGAAGAGTTAGAGAAGAAGGTGGAACACCTCCTAAAGCTGAGCCTGTGTTAGTTGGTATTACTAAAGCCTCTCTATCTACTAGAAGCTGGATTTCTGCAGCTTCATTCCAAGAAACTACAAGGGTATTATCAGATGCTGCTGTAGAAGGTAAGGAAGATAAACTAGAAGGTCTCAAAGAAAATGTGATTATAGGTAATATTGTTCCCGCAGGAACAGGTATAAAACAGTATACAGAGGTTGATGCTATACTGGAAGAAGAAACTAAACTAGAAAATCTTTTCTAAACCTTCTTTTCTTTTTCCTTTTATCTTTTATAATGAAAATGTTCACAGGATATACATTCTGGAGAGTGTATTACTAGTTGAATATCACAACCGTATATATTAGACAAAATATTTTCTCTAAAAAACTCATTAGGATTTCCGTAAAAATGGAGATACCTATTTAATCCTGCTACTTTATCAACATACTTACCAATCACTCCAATATCATGGGAAACCATCACAACTGTTAAATTTTCCTCTTTCTTTAATTTAGCTAAAAACTCGTAAAAATTTTCTTGAGCTACAACATCAACTCCTGTAGATGGTTCATCTAAAAATATTATTTCAGGTTTTGCTACTAAAACTCTGGCTATAGAAACTCGCTGTTGTTGTCCACCTGAAAGATTTGTAAACGGATAATCTTTAAACTTTAGCATTCCAACAAAGTCTAAATATTTTGTAGCTAGCTCGTACTTTTCTTTTTTAGATAATCTTTTATTTACCAATCCTAACAGGACAACATCTAAAGCTGAAAATGGGAAATCTTTAGGAATAGATGATTTTTGAGGTAAATAACCAACTTTTCCGCTTTTTATAGCTTTTTTAGGAGAGTTTCCTAACAGCTCAACTTTTCCATTTGTGGCTTTTATAAAACCTAAAATTGTTTTTAATAATGTTGTTTTCCCACTACCATTTGGACCAACAATTGCTATTATTTCTCCCTTTTTTACTGAAAAGGTTATATTCTCTAAAACTACCTTTTTCCCAAATTTAACTGTTAGATTTTCTACTTTTAAGGCTATCTCTGTATTCATCTTTATATCCTTCAATTAAAATGTTTAAAATGTTTAATATGGTAATACAAATTTCCTACACTTATATTTAAAGCATTCGCTATACCTGGATTAGTTGTATTGTAATAACCTTGCTCTGCAAAAAGTTTACAAGCTGTTTTTTATTATTTCCAATTTTTTTCTCCTTTTTAGCAGCCCTTGGCAAACTTTTCCCCCTATCTATATATTTCTTATTGAAGCCTTCTTCTTTAAAAGATTAATCCATTTATCAATTCCTTCCCCTGTTTTTGTGGAAAGTAAAATAACATCGACTTTCGGATTTAATTTTTTTGTTTCCTCTACTGCTTTTTCAATATTAAAATCAAAATAGGGTAAAAGGTCAATTTTTGTTATGAGTAGAAGGTCT